>JBNKEN010000114.1:0-3470 GCA_050288805.1 Pseudoalteromonas sp. | reverse complement strand
ATTCTGGCCCTTCTCAGGCTCAGGGCGTGATTGAAGACATCCTGTCTTCAACCCTTCGGGCCGCTGACGCTGTTCAATTATGTTCCCGACGGATTTGTCGCTAGCTAAAAACAGTCCACAGGACTCTTTTCTTAACGCGCTCAATTCTGGCCCTTCGCAGGCTCAGGGCGTTCGCTAGCTAAAAACAGTCCACAGGACTCTTTTCTTAACGCGCTCACTCACCATGCGCTTTATTGGTGTCGGAGGCGGCGGCGAGTTGAATCACCTGAGGGCGCATCAGTTCCGACAGGGGAACCAGCTGCAATCCCTGTTCGGCAAGCTCGGGCAGCGCCTTTTGCAGAAAGGTTATGGTTTCAGGGTAGGGATGTGCGATGGCGACGGCGAAGGTATCGCGTTTGGCTCGGCGTTTAAGCTGCTCGAAGCGGAACCTGAGCTGCTTTTCGCGTGGTACGTTATCGAGGAAAATATCCCGGCCCAAGTTGGCGACGCCGTAAAGGTTTGCCATAAACTGGGCCTTACTGTTGTTGGTGGTGCGGCTGTCGAGAAAATACAGGCCCTGTTGCTTCAGTACTTCCATGGTCCAGCCCATGGGGCGGCTTTGCTGGGTCAGCCTGGACCCCATGTGGTTATTGACGCCCTTGACGCCGGGCAGGCTAAGCAGCGCATTTATTAAGGTCTGCTGGAAGTGCTCTTTATCCATGTCGCGGGTCAGTGCGCCGGGACCGAGCGGTTTTTCCTCAAGCGATTCCATCGGGGCGTGCAGCAGCATTTCTTTATGCTCGGCACTTGCGAGCCGGGCAAATTCGTTGGCATAGGGAGTGTGGGGTAAAATGGAATAGGTGATCTGCCCCGGCAAAGCGAGGAAATCGAGATCCCTTTGGTGGTAACCTATATCGTCAATTACGATGGCGACCTGGCCTGCCTGGCATGGCCATATCACCATCCATACCGCGACGAGCAGTATCCTGTTTAATATGCGCACTGTTTTTATTATCGTTTTTTATTGTTAATTTGCCGTCGGTGACGGTTTCAGCGTTGCAGCAACTGTTGCGCCTTGGCGCGCTGGTTATCGACAAACGCGGTCAGGTTCCTGCCGGCATATTCACTTTTTTCCATTTCGATTATAACGGCTTTATCCGATTGTGAAAGGGGGGCCTGCTCAATTGCTACATCCGGTGTGATCCCGGTGCCCTCGATAGACTGCCCCGACGGTGTAAAATAACGGGCCGTTGTCAGTTTAAGTGCCGTGGCGCCGTCACCGAGCGGGATCAGGGACTGCACCGATCCCTTGCCGTATGAACGGGTACCCGCCACAACGGCACGGCCGTTGTCTTTCAGGGCGCCGGCCAGTATCTCGGCGGCGGATGCCGATCCTTTGTTGATCAGCACCACGATGGGCGCACCGGAAAGAATGTCGCCGTAGTGCGCGACGAAGGTGTGGTTGGCGTCGCTGAAACGTCCCCGCGTCGTGACTATGATGCCGTGATGCAGGAACAGATCCGAGATGGCGATGGCGCTGTCGAGTATGCCGCCGGGATTGTCGCGCAAGTCCAGCAGCAGACCGTTCAGGGCCTCGCCTTTTTGGCTCAGCAGCATGGTTAAATGCCGGGCTACATCATGATAGGTGTGGTTATTGAAGCTGATGATACGCAGGTAGCCGGTGCCGTCATCCTGCAGCTGACTGGTGACGCTTTCTATTTCTATTTCCCTGCGTTCGAGTTCGAACTCAAGCGCGCTGCTGTGACCCGCGCGGGCGATTTTCAGTTTGATCTTACGTTTGTCGCCGATAAGGGCGGTTACTTCATCGATAGTCCGCGCGATGACCGAGGTGTCGTTGACCGCCAGCAAAATATCGCCTTTTTGCAGACCGGCCATGGCGGCGGGAGAGTGGTTCAATGAAGACAGGATCACGATATGCGAGTCACGCTCTTCCACCTCGATGCCGAGCCCGGTATAGCGGCCGTTGGTTACATTGAACAAGGCTTCCAGTTTGCTTTCATCGAGGTATTCGCTGTAGGGGTCGAGCTGTTTCAGCAAGGTTTCCGGGGTCTGTCCCTGAAGCGCTTTAAGGTCTACCTGTTCGACGTAGTAGTCGCTGATATTCTCCATCACTTCTCGCAGCTTGGAGCCGTTGTCCGCAAAACTGGAGGTGCTGAGAATAAATAAAAGGAAGATGCACAATTGCATCACTGCACGAAAAAAGGGAATTGGCTGCTTCATTGGCTTACTCCCGCGGAGCAGCCCGTTGAGTCAATTAACTGCGGCTACACCATTTGGTTGGGTTGATCGCGCGTCCTTTATGCCGTATTTCGAAGTATAGCCCAGGATCGGATTGGCCGCCGCTTTGGCCGACCAGCGCGATGGTTTCTCCCTGACGCACCATATCTCCGACTTCCCTGAGCAATGTCTGGGCGTGGCCGTACAGGCTCATATAGCCCTCACCATGGTCGACGACGATAACCCAGCCGAATCCCCTCAGCCAGTCGGCAAACACCACCTGACCGTTATGGACGCTGTGAACAGGGTCGCCTTCGTTGCCGCTCAGCACCACGCCTTTCCAGGTCAGGTGGCCGTGCTTGGGCTTGCCGAAGCTTTGCGTCAGTCGTCCTTCCGCGGGCCAGGGCAGTGTGCCTTCGCTGCCTTCAAGACCCGCGAGGGTGACCTCCTCCTGCTCGAGTTCCGCCAGTTCTTCCAATGTTTTAACCAGGGTTTTTTCATTTTGTTGCAGGTACAGGATCGAATCCTGTATTTGCGTCAGCTTGTTTTTCAGATCCTGCAGGCTTTGCTGGCGCTTCGCCTTGGCCGCCAACAGTTGTTCGCGGTTGTCGGTTTGTCTTTGTTTTAGGTGCTCAAGGGCAGAGCGGGCCTCGGCGAGGGTCGCGCGGTTCTGCTCCAGTTTTTCGAGCACCAGTTTCAGTGCGTCGAGTTGATCGATACGCGCCTTATTGAGGTAGTTGTAATAACTCAGGGTGCGTTCGAGTTTGGCGGTATTCTGTTGATTCAGCAGCAGTTTAGTGTAATCGTGACCGCCTGCCATGTAAGCGCTTTTCAGCTGGGCGGCGAGCAGGGTATTGAGCTCGTCCTTTTTCTTTTCTAATACCCGAATGTCTTTTTTCAATTCCGTTTGTTGTTGTTCGTTGGCGGCGATGTCCTGTTGCAGCCGGTTCAGGTTGCGGGCGCTTTCGGCGACCTTAAGTTCGTCCTGGCGCAGCGAGGCCTGCATGGCGTCGAGCGCCTGTTGTTGCTCGCTAAGCGCCTGCTGGTTTTTTTTCAGCTCCTGCTGAACCTCACTGAGATCCTGTGCCGTGCGATTTTGATTCGCAAGCACGGGATGACTCAGCAAGGCAGCCCATAGCAGAGCTGCGCAACCCGGCTTAGTGACAGCCCGCAACATTATCGGCTCAGGACTTGAGTCGAACGATCGGTGAGCCGGTCATCTCGGCGGGTTGCGGCATTCCCATCAGGTGCAG
>JBNKEN010000113.1:0-13772 GCA_050288805.1 Pseudoalteromonas sp. | reverse complement strand
AATAATTATAATTCCTGGCTTTCCCTTTCAATACATCAGATTCTTACTTTATTTATTTTTCAACGATTTCTTCTAAGCGCTCCTCATCGATCACTTCCGCATCTTCGACGATACGTTTGCCACCCTGAATTTCGATTCGTTTATTGTGTTTATTCAAGGTCAGGATTTCATCGCAGAACTGATCAGACGGATGCATCTCGTAAGTGTAATCGACTATCTTGCCCGTTTTCTCATCTTTCACATTTGAAATACTGTAGTCGGAGATCGCTCCCTTCTCTATCAAATCTTTCATTGTCGTCGTCATGTCCCGACGCAGCGCTTTTAACTTATTGTCGGTGATCTTGTCGTCGGCATATATCGAACCGTATTTTTCCATAATACTGATCAGCCGGAAATGATACGTTTTCCCCGGCGCAGCATAACGCCACAAATGATAAAGCCTAAGCATCATCCAGCGAGATAAACCACGCTTTAATTCTTGTGCGCGGTTAAAGTAGTAACCTTTATATTCAAGGTTATCTATCATGTTGTGAACAAAGGCATTTAAGCAGGCGACACATTTTACATTCCCGCCCTGCCCTTTTTTACCGCTGAAATGAAGCGATGAAAGGAAATTCATATTTGATTCGTAAAAGGAATCATCAATGTCATTGTTACGGGTGTCCATCGCCGTATATTTAAATGACAGTTTTGAACCTTGCAGTGCTTCCAGCGATTCTTTGATCTGCGGATACGGCATGGACTGGCCGACGGCTTTCAATTCCTGAGCCAGTTCATTCATTGAAAAGATAACCGCGTACTGGATGCCCGACTTAAAATTAATTTTTACGATTCGCCCTTTGGATGCCAGGCGAATGAGAGCGCGTTCTACTTTTTCTTCCCGATCGGAAGGCCATACCAGGTATTCAATGTCTTCACCTTCCTGACGTGAACTGACGACCGCCGGCGTGATCTTGATTTCACCCTCGTAAACAATCCCGTCGACTTTTTCCGAAATTCGGCGCGTCACGATTGTTTTTTTCGGGGCTTCTTCCAACGGTAACTTTTTATGGCCTGAGCGAACGAAGCGCCCCCAAAGATCATAGTGATTGAAGGTATTCGAATAAGCCCTTAACCCCTGAGCAGCACTTTCCACCGAAACACGGGAATCTTTGTTATCTGTAAAAAGGGCTAGGTTTTCATTATCAACCGCGCTTTCCACCCCGTGAATTTGGCTGCGTAACGTATCAGGCAAATTTTCTACCGAGATGTTGACCTTTCGGCTCATCGTATTTTTCCATTAAATTTATTTCGACACTTTATAACACCACAGATGGGATAAAATGTTAAATCCTAAAGTTGGTATAATGCTGATCCGATCTAAAAAAGCCATTTCAGATCGCTATTTTACTAACTAGACGCTTTGATTATCCGACGGCTCTTTTATTCAGATCGTAATTTTACCAACTCGAACGCATACAGATCATATATTTACTAACTTAAGCCATAAAAATCGGCTCATGCATTAAAAATCAGCGCATTTCATCCCCCGGATCCGTTGTTTTTTAATTACCTTGTGGATAAGCCATCTCTGAGTTGTAAAGGATCAGATCCCTATCAGGTAAAGATCAGATCTATACCGACTATAGCTCACATATTCTTTTCAGCTTTGTTGGTAACTTTCTATTTTACTTAGTAAAAAGATGATCTTTAACGGTATATCTGTGGGCTATTCTGTGAGCTATCTGTGTATAAGTCTTAAGGCCCTTGACCGGCTTGCTATAACAATGATCCGTCACTTGATACAGAACAGATCTTTACCAAGTAAAAATGCGATCTGAACATATATAAAATATTATTATAAAACAGCTTGTTATATACATTTTTTTACTCTTTAACCTTTATATACCTATATATTTAAACGCTTCTAATCTTCTTTATTAATCTTAAGCGACAAATTGACAATTAAATTTTCTGTAGATGTCTTATTTTTATTTTACATGTCGTTCAAAAACAAGGTTTACAGCAAAATTGATGGACATTATACTTGATGCTCAACTTAGGGGATTTAAGTATGACAATAAAAACAAATGCGCTTTCAACATACAGGCTTTTGAAAGCAACGGCCGATGTCGCCGAGCAATCGCTGGAAGGACGCATTCAACACTACCGGGCCCACCTTAAGGCAGAGGAAAAAGAGCTACGTACCTACACACAAAAAGCAGCTGCCGATCTGCTCGGGTGTAATAACCGTACTCTGAAAAGACGCCACGACCAAGGTGATTTTGATTCTCTTGATATCCGCAAAGGCGCCAACGGCCATTATGCGTATACGCTGGCTAATATTTACGCTATGGCCGATATCATGGGTATTGAGCCAAACCACCGCAAGCCCGGCGACAAATTGCAGGTTATTGTCATTAATTCACTTAAGGGCGGTTGTGGTAAAACGACCAGTTTGGTCAATGTTGCAGCTGCATTGGCAACAACCAATATTAAACGCTACCGCATCGGTATTATCGATCTGGATCCTCAGGGATCATCTTCCAGTTTTTTTCCAGCCAACGAACCCGATCCTATAACGGTCGGCGATTTGATGCGCGATTGCATTGAGCTTGAAGAGGGCGAAACCTGGAATGAGTTGGTCGACAATGCATTCTTGCCGACACATATCCCCAACATACGCGTGCTACCTTCCGGTATGGACGATTTTTACTTTGAGCATGAAACCGCGACAGAGTTAAAGGAAAGCAGTGGATACGAGTCGACAAGGCATTATCACAAGTTACTCGAAAAGGTGATTAATCCGGTCGAGGATAAATTCGATATTATTCTCGTCGATACGGCGCCATCACTTAACTTTATGTTTTATAACGCATTAATGGCGTCTACCGCGATGCTTATTCCGGTACATCCGGAAGCGGTCGATTTTGACGCAAACAACAAATACCTGAAGCGGCTTGGCGAAATTTACCATACGGTGGCAGCCTTAGGTCATGATGGTTGGGATTTTATGCAATTCCTGGTGACCAACTATGTCAAAGGTAATCACTCACAGCGTGACATAGTAAAAGACGTGCGTAGCGCATTCGGACGACAGGTTATGAGCTACCCGATAAACCATAGCTCTGCCATTACCGCCAGCTCGTCGTCGTTCAATACCATTTTCGACCAAAAGGCGTCAGACAGTCTTGCCAGCAGAGAATCGCTGGTAAAGGCACAGGAAAACATTAAAGACGTAGTGGATGAACTTGAAATGCTGATCCGTTCAAATTGGCCTTCCACCCAAACTCAACTTGCATCCGCTTAAATAAGGTTTATTCATGGCAAAAAAACGTAAGAACGACACCCGCCTGGATCCATTTGCAACCGCGATAGAAAGCAGCAGCCTGGATGCGCTGCTTGAACAAGCGCAAGCCGGGGATGTTATCAGCATGCCGGCCCCTTCCGATCCGACAAGAACAATACGGCTCACCTGTCAGGTGATCCCGCACGCTGACATTGAGCAAAAAACCCAGGTGTTCGGTAAAAACCGACGTGTACAGTCTCTGCTTACCGAAAAGTCCGTCGCCGACATTCTGCCTGCAATCGCAGAAGACGGGCGTAACCAGCATCCGGCCTTATGTTGGGAATCTGACATCGGCATGTTGGTGCTTGCCGGCTCAAGACGCCGCAAGGCGTGTATTCTGAGTGGTGCCGATTACCTGGTACTCAGCTCCCCTGACTTCGATGAACGTGACGCTAAGATCCTCGCGGTCTCGTCGGATCAATATATAGCGCCGAGCCTATGGGAACTTGGGCAAGCCTATGTCGGCACCCGGGAAGAACTGATCGAGCAGGGATATAAAGGCTCTTATCGCGAAATAGCCGAACTTGAGGGCGTCTCGCATACCGCCATAGCCGATGCAATCAGGGCCTTTGAGAAGCTGCCGCGCGACGTGCTTTCACTCTACCCTACCGCCAACTATGTGGGACGAGAGGTGGCTAAAAAGCTGATAGGCGCGCTGGAACGTGACAGCGATCTCTTCTTAGAGCGCGTAGCTGAAATTCACGCTCGATTGCATGATTATCATCAGGACAGCGACGATAAAACCGCTATGGCAATCACCCGAGCGCTGGTCGCCGAGCCGGAAAAGGCGCAAAAACGTGAATCTATCTCGCTTGGCAATGATTTCATTGTCATGCAAAGACACAGTGCCAGCGGTGATATCAGCATCAAGATTGATAACCGGGTTATGACAGACAAACGTCTTCAGCAGCTCTCACGTTTGCTGGAAGGCTTCAACTGATCCCGTTCCCCAACTTAGTAAAATACTGATCTGTTGCGAGGAACTTAGTTGGTAAAAAGCTGATCTGAAATCGGTAAATACAGCCATTCCGGTAAAAATACAGCCCCTGTAACGGGGCTTTTTTATTTTAGGATCCGAAAATTACTAACTTCCCCCCGACTTTTTTAGCGCTAGGTATAATTATGATCTGCGCTTTTCCAGCACCGCTTGTACGCTGTCGACCTATTATCCTTGGCGGCGAGCCGCAAGATAGATCATTTTTTTACCAACTTCCTCATCCAACCAGTCTAAAACCCGCCTCGTATTAGCTGAAAAGCCTTTTGTCCCTGCTAACGAGATCGTATACTGCCCGGATAGCTTTTTATTGACGTAGGCCCGATGTCATCTCGCCTCTCCAAAAATGATTTGCTGGCGCTGTTTGCTGAAATTCAGGAAGAACAGGCCGGGTTGTTTCCGCTATCAGAACGCTTTCTTAAGCAGTACTTTAAGCCTGCTACCTTAGCTAAAGCAAAAGAGTATCTGCGTGATCAGCAGATCGGCAAGATTGAAGCCGCAGCCGATTTTTCCAAGATCGATGCTCAACTCATCGGCAACAACGGCAGCACCTTCATCCAGCATATTCAAATCCGTACCCTGAGCAGCGGAGGGCATGCCGTCGATGCCGAATGCAGTTGTAAGATAAAACATAAGTGTCGTCATATCGCGGCTGTGTTGCTGCAGCTTAAAATGCAAAATTCCGGTGAATTCGGGGCCGATTACCTGGTCAAGGATTGGTTTGACGAGCTTGAGCTGTTGAAATCAGAAAAACACGACGCGCACGAATTCGAGCTCCTGTTTATCTTAGAACCCCAGGGCAACGGACCGGTTAAATTGAATGTCAGGTTGGCAGCCAAAGCCGTAGACGGCGATTATGGGCAGGGCCGTCCCCTCAGCGAACAGCAATGGAATTCGCTGGTGACACCCAAAGGCTTACTTGAATCTGATTTCCGGCTGTTCAGCTGGATCCGTTCACAAAGCCCGCTCGGTCAGCTCTGTTTGAGTCATCAGTGGGGCAGGGATGCGCTTGCGCAGATGATAAAAACCGGGCGGGTTTTTATCGACGAAGATCGCACTCCGATCACGCTTTCACACGGGCGCAAGCTCAGTTCTTACTGGGAACAGCGGGGCGATGAGCATCAGCTTCAATTCGGTTTTGATGAACCCGTTGATTGGGCCTTGATCCCCACTACTCCGCCCTACTATCTCGACCTGAGCGGCAAAGTCACCGGCCCTATCGAAACACCTTTCAGCGCCCAGGAAATTGCGCTTTTGGGTCAGATCCCGGCGATCGGTGAGCCTCATCTTGATAAGGCCGTGGCGCGGCTGATTGAGTGTTTCGGTCGCGGCGCTATCACATTGCCACAGATCAGCCAGCACAGCGGCTGCGCTGCTGAACTGCCCGGTATTGAGTTTAGCTTGGATTGGGAAAACGCTGCCTTTGCCGGGGAGCTCCACTTTATTTATCAGGGCAGGCGCTATTTGCCGGGCGATGCGCCTGATGAGCTGATCAGGGGATCTTTTGAAGATACGGCGGTGAGCCGCTTGCATAATCTTGGTTTTACAAACTGTAAAGGCCCTTTACAGCATGCTAAATTCGCTATCGAAACGCCCGACATTGCCCATATTCATTGGGTGAGCGAGGTTGTATGTACCCGGCTTCGAGAGGTCGGTTGGTCTGTTCAAGTTTCTTTCGGTGCCGCGAGTCATGACTTGAAGCCATCGCGCCTTCGCTGCATCGCAACGCGAAAGGGACATCAGATCCTACTTGAAACTCGTGTCGTAAACGGTGCTCAGGAATTCGATTATGCCCCTGATTTAAATTACTTCGAACAACTCAATCAGGACAGCGAAGGGTACTTTTACTGCCGTTTACAAGACCGCACCTTGGTGTTGGAACAGGCGGCTGTTCAGTTTATTGAACAGATAAAAAGCCGCTCCAGCGGTCGAGGGTCAGGAACGCTGGCCCTCCCCCTCTCTTACCTGCCTCTGTTGCAGGACAGCGACGCCATTGAATTGTGCATCGCGGACCCCGAACTTGAACGTTATGGCAATGCCCCGGTCAATACGTTGAGTGAGGTGAACATACAGGGTCTAAAGAGTCATGTTGTTCTGCGCGACTACCAGATTACCGGGTTTAACTGGCTTCGTTTTCTCAAAGAGCACCGCCTCGGCGGCATTTTGGCCGATGATATGGGGTTGGGTAAGACGCTACAGGTTATCGCATTTCTCAGCCATCTCAAGAAAGCTGGGAGCGGCCAATTGCCTACCTTGATTCTGTGCCCCACGAGTCTGGTGAGTAACTGGCGCAATGAAATTGCGCGCTTCAGCGATTGTCTCAAGGTGACTACCCTGTTCGGTGCCCAGCGTTCAGCCTCGTTCGACGAACTGGCGGGCGCCGATTGCATCCTGACGACCTACCCCCTGCTTAAACGGGATTTCGCACATTACAGCGCACTTCACTTCTCGAATTTGATCCTGGATGAAGCGCAGACCATCAAGAACGATACCGCGCAGGTGAGTAAGTTGGTCAAAAAACTCAAGGCCGACTTCAAGCTGTGCTTAAGTGGTACGCCGGTTGAAAACAACCTGACGGAACTCAAGTCCTTGTTCGATTTTTGCCTGCCAAAGTTGCTCGGCAGTACGGCCCATTTCAAGCGTTATTTTCAGCTTCCTATCGAGCGGCTTCAGGACAAGGGCCGGGCCGACGAGCTGAGCCAGATAGTAAAGCCGTTTGTCCTGAGGCGAAACAAGTCCGACGTTGTAAACGAACTGCCGGCTAAAACGGAAATGGTTAAGCTGCTTGGTTTCGCGCCGGCGCAAAAAGACATCTATCAGGGGATTTCCGCGCAGCTGGAAAATCGCTTCCACACCCTTTATGCGGATATGGAAAGCGGTGCCAATAAACTCGCGTTTCTTGACGCATTGCTGAAGCTTCGTCAGGTGTGTTGTCACCCCCGCCTGGTCGACCCTTCCAGTAAGGGCGAGAGTGCAAAAATGCAATGGCTGGCCGAGCATCTGCCGGGCATTGTGAGTCAGGGCCGGCGAGTGATTATCTTCAGTCAGTTTACCTCTGCGCTGGCCCTTATCGCCGAGCTGCTTAAAGAACTCGAGATTGAATACAGCCTGCTGACGGGTCAGACACGGCAAAGAGACAACGAAATCGAGGCATTCACCGAAGGCCGCAGTCAGGTGTTTTTGATCAGTCTCAAGGCCGGAGGGACGGGCCTTAACCTGACCCGTGCGGATACGGTGATCCATTATGATCCCTGGTGGAATCCCGCGGTCGAAAACCAGGCAACCGATCGCGCCTACCGCATCGGACAAACCAACCCCGTGTTCGTTTATAAACTGATCATGGCCGGCAGTGTCGAGGAAAAAGTCTATAAAATGCAAATGGATAAACAGGCGTTGGCCGATGCCATTTTCGAAACTCGCAAGGTCGACTTCGCCCGTTTTGAAGAACAACAGATGCGGGAATTGCTGTTCGGATAGTGGCAGGAAAATAATTTTAATTTGTTTGGAACTTATCAAAATACGTGCGGTCTATATTTATGCTTGTGATGCAAGCACCCTATATGTTGATTTCCTTAGTTACTGATCCAGTAAAATTACGCCAGCTTACCTTAAGCTGGCTTTTTTTATTCCCGGCCATAGGCGTTCGCACGCTGGGCTTGCTGCGCTTATTTCGTTATTATCCTTAGCAGATAACATGTTAGGAAATCTGCCACATGCTTTTGTCATTTCTCGATTCAGTCTGGGCGCCTCCTGCCCTGGCCGCGCTTACGTCAGCCTCGGTGCTTTATGCCCTGTTCAAACCGCGCCTGATGCGGCTCCGGAACGAACTCGCGCAGGCTCAGGCTATGCAGGACATGATAAAGGAACAATTGGAGCGCGCCGAGCAAAACGCAGTAACCGAGCGTGAAACGCAGGAGCAGTGGCAGCGGCAATATCAAATCCAACGGGAGCAGGTGCAGCACCTGAAAACAAGACTGGTCGAGCAGGAAAAACAGACGCAGCAATATCAAGGTTTTTGGCAGCAGGCACAGAACACGCTGGCCGAACTACAGGGAAGCTATCAGCAGCTAAATGCAAAATATCATGCTCTGGAAGCGACCATGGAGCAAAAGAAGGTGCATTTCGAAAAGCAACTTTCATTGCTTGAAGAGAGCAAGCTTCTGCTGAAACAGGAATTTGAAAACCTCGCCAATCAGCTGTTCGAAGAGAAGTCACAACGCTTCAAAACCCTAAACCGGGAAAGCATGGAGCAGTTGCTTAAGCCGGTATCGGGCGAGCTCAAGGGCTTCAGGGACAAGATCGAGGCCATTCACACGGAAGACCTCAAACAGCGTGCTGCGCTGAAAAACGAGCTGATAAACCTGCAGAACCTCAACCGCTCCATTACCGAGCAGGCCGACAGGCTGACCAACGCCCTGCAAGGGCAAAAGAAGACCCAAGGAAATTGGGGCGAGTTGATGCTGGAAAATGTCCTCGACAGCGCAGGTCTCAGGCCCGGCGAAGATTACCGCCGGGAAGTGTCGTTTAATACCGAGGATGGGCGCCTGCGTCCCGACGTCGTCGTCTATTTGCCGCAAAACCGCCATCTGGTGATCGACGCTAAGACCTCGCTTTCGGCCTATACGCGCTACGTCAATGCCGATACCGAGATAGAGGCTCAAGGGGCGATTCGTGAGCATGTTGCGGCCATTGCCGCCCGCATTGCAGAACTGGCGGACAGGGATTACTACCGGCTTCCCGGCCTCAATTCCCCCGAAGTGGTGATCCTGTTTGTTCCCATAGAATCTGCCTATGTCGAAGCCCTGAGATATCAGCCGGATCTGTATCAGAACGCCATTGAACGCAATATCCTGGTGGCGACGCCGACGACCCTGCTGACAAGTCTCAATATAGTCAAACAGTTATGGCGTTTTGAAGATCAAAGTAAGCACAGTGCCGAGCTGGCGCTGCGTGCAGAACGTTTTTATACTAAGTTGAACACCTTTCTGGTGACCCTCACCGGGGTCGGAAAACAGCTCGACAAGGCCAAAGAGGGTTATGATAAGGCCCTCGCCCAGCTCTACAGCGGAAAAGGCAATTTGATAAAACAAGCCTCAGAATTCAAAGAGTTGGGCGTCGCAGTCCAGAAAGAACTGCCGTCTGAGCTGGTTGAGCGCGGGCAGTTAGAGTTGGATCATGAATAACGGATGTCTGGACGTCCTCTTTTTTGTAAAGGGGGTTTACAGTTTCTGGCGTTTGCTATTTCTGCGCCCTGACATATCCTTATTGGATGGCCCCCGATCATCGAGCAGCGCTTTATGCATACAGAAAAGCAAAATTCCCTCCCCTCCCATTTTCGCGGCTGGTTAAGAAACAAATGGATTTGGCTGGCCATCATTCTGATTGCGGTACTCACGGTTTTTTGGTCCGAGTTCTTAACCTGAACGCTAAATACCTCACTTAAGTTTTACCATTTACCGGTTTTTCAATTACTTCCGCTTCCCTGATCTTGTTCGCTGGCGCCTGTATAGCTGAGCGTTATTCTCGCCATAATCCTGTTTAATAATCAGAGACGATCTCAGGCCGAGTTAGTAAAAATATGTCCCCGACGTTAAAATCGCGTCAATACAGTTGGTAAAATTTTGCTTTGCGGAGCACCATATTTCTTCCCAACAAGCGATAAGTTTTCGTACATTTGTCTTTTACCTGTGCTTGTTAGCGCGTTTTTCCCTCGAGCCTGCTGGTTTTTCAAGGAATACAAGTTACAAGGTGGGAGTCGGTTAGTAAAAATCCGATCCGGCGTACAAGGCAGCACTTGGTAAAATTGTGATCTAACCGCTTTTTATCGCCTTCTAAGGGCCGTTTCTGACCCTTTTTCACCGTCTCGCGCAAGTCATACATGGTATTTTTCGGCTTGGTAAAATAATGATCTGTCCCATTCCAACACGAAAAAAGGGCCCCGCAGGACCCTTTGTCTGTTATATCAGAAATCAGAATTGGTTCATGGTGTTCGCTTCGCCGCCGGCCTTCAGCGCATTTTCGCCGGAGAAGTATTCCTTGTGCGTATCGCCGATATTCGACCCTGCGAGATCCTGGTGCTTGACCGAGGCCTGATCGCGGCGAATTTCCTGGCGCTGAACATCGCGCACATACGCCAGCATACCCAGGTCGCCGAAGTAACCTTCCGCCAGAATGTCGGTGCTCAGGGCCGCCGTATGGTAGGTCGGCAGCGTGATCAGATGGTGGAAGATACCCGCTTCCCTGGCGCCGTCGCGCTGGAAGTTACGTACCAAGGTATCGGCAGCCACGGCCAGTTCCGAGCTGTCCAATTCCGGTGTCATAAGGGCTCTGGCGTCGACACTCGGGTCCGGGTAGGCGCTCAGGTCTTTACCCGCTTCCTGCCATTCCTGGTAAACCTGTTCGCGGAATTTTAGCGTCCAGTTGAACGAAGGTGAGTTGTTGTACACCAGCTTGGCATTCGGCACGGATTCACGAACCCTGTTGACCAGCTCGGCGATCTGTTTCACGTTCGGCTTTTCGGTTTCGATCCAAAGCAGATCCGCTCCGGACTGCAGGCTGGTGACACAGTCAAGCACCACGCGCTCCTTCTCCGTGCCGTCGCGGAATTTGTACAGACCGTTGTCCAGGCGGGTCGGTTTGCAAAGCTGGCCGTCCACCTTGATTGCCATATCCCCTTCTTCGAGTTCCGCCAGCGATGTCAGTGGCGTGGTTTCCAGGAAGCCGTTGTATATGCTGGCCAGATCGCCCGGTTGCTTTGAAACCGGTATTTTTTGCGTCAGGCTGGCGCCGAGGCTGTCGGTACGCGCTACGATAATGCCGTTTTCAACGCCGAGCTCCAGGAACGCGTAACGAACCGCGTTGATTTTAGCCAGGAAATCCTCGTGTGGGACGGTGACCTTGCCGGCCTGGTGACCGCATTGCTTGGCGTCGGAAACCTGGTTTTCGATTTGAATCGCACAGGCGCCCGCCTCTATCATCTTTTTCGCCAGCAGGTAGGTGGCTTCTTCGTTACCAAATCCGGCGTCGATATCGGCAATGATAGGGACCACATGGGTTTCGAAATTGTCGATCTGGTCGATGATGGCCGAGGTGTCCTGTCCTTTGCCCCTGGCTTCGTCCAATGCGCCATACAGGTGGTCAAGCTCGCGGGCATCGGCCTGCTTCAGGAAGGTGTAGATCTCTTCGATAAGGGCCGGTACGGCGGTTTTCTCGTGCATGCTTTGATCCGGTAGCGGACCGAATTGAGAGCGCAGTGCCGCGACCATCCAGCCACTCAGGTAGACGTAGCTGCGTTTGGTTGTGTGTTTATGGCGCTTGATGGCCATCATCATCTGCTGGGCGGTGAAACCGTGCCAGCATCCCAGGGACTGGGTGTATTGTGCGGAATCCGCATCATAATCGGCCATATCGCGGCGCATGATGTCGGCGGTGTAACGGGCGATATCCAGGCCGCTGCGAAAACGGTTCTGTAACCGCATGCGTGTTGCGTATTCGGGATTGATAGCCTGCCAGCTGTTGCCGTTGCTTTGGCATAGGGTGATCATATGGTCGATGTCTTGTTGATAGCTAGTCATTTCACTAATTCCTTCAAACTGTGCCTGGTTAACGTTGTTTTTTAGATTGTGCCTGGCGTTGGCCCGGCGCTTATTTACACCCTAGGCCGATTTGTTTTGATTTAGTAAATTTATAGTGAATATTATGGATATAATTTAGGTGAATGGTGTTTGGGCAGTATTTCTTCCGTCGCTGGGTTATTGTAAATGGCAAGAGTGCATTTTTATCCCGCGTTTTAAGGGTTACAGGAGTGAACATGACTGCCATTATCGAGCGTTCAGGGCTTAGCATAGATCAAGGTCTGCACGATTTTATCAACCAGGAAATGCTGCCCGGCACGGGTGTCGAAGAGGCCAAGTTCTGGCCCGGGTTTGCACGTATCATTAGTGAACTGACCCCGCTTAACCGCGCGCTTCTGACTAAGCGCGAAGCCCTGCAGCAGGGCATAGACGCCTACCACCTGGAAGGCGGCAGCCTGGCATTCGGGCCTTATAGCGCGTTTCTGCGCGAAATAGGCTATCTCGCCGAGGAACCGGGTGATTTTGTTATCGAAACGGCTCAGGTTGAACCCGAGATCGCTTCCGTTGCCGGGCCTCAGCTGGTCGTGCCCGTCAGCAACGCGCGTTTTGCGCTTAACGCCGCGAATGCCCGCTGGGGCTCGCTGTACGACGCGTTGTACGGTAGCGACGTGCTCAGTGAGGAAGACGGTGCCGAGCGCGGTTCAGGTTACAACCCGGTTCGTGGTTTCAAGGTCATGGCCTACGGACGCCGCTTTCTTGACGAACATTTTCCGCTGCTTCACGGCTCGCATATCGAAAGCTCCGCCTATTCCGTGGTCGACGGCAAGCTGCTTATTACCCTGAATGATTCGGGGCAAACCCGGCTTTTGAATGAGGCGCAGCTCATCGGTTTTCGCGGTCAACCGCAGAATCCGCAGGCCGTTTTACTTAAACATCACGGACTGCATGTGGAGTTGCAGTTTGATGCCGACCACAGGGTCGGTAAAAGCGACAAGGCCGGCATCAAGGATATTCTGCTTGAGGCCGCCCTTACCACCATTATGGACTGCGAAGACTCGGTCGCCGCGGTGGACGCCGACGACAAGCTGCAGGTTTACCGCAACTGGCTGGGGTTGATGAAGGGAACGCTGTGCGAATCCTTCAGCAAGGACGGCAAGCAGGTTGAGCGCTGTCTGGCACCGGATCGTCATTATACTAAGTGCGACGGCGGTAGCCTGACGCTCAAGGGGCGCAGTATGATGTTTGTGCGTAACGTCGGCCATTTGATGACCAACCCTGCCATTATTGATGGCGAGGGTAATGAGGTGTTCGAAGGGATCATGGATGCGGTGCTTACCAGCCTGGCAGCGTTGCACGATCTGCGCGGCGACGGGTTGCTCAAAAACTCCAGCTGCGCCAGCATCAATATTGTGAAGCCCAAGATGCACGGTCCCGAGGAAGTGGCGTTCAGCGATCGCCTGTTCGCCATGGTCGAAGATCTGCTCGCCCTTCCCCGCTACACGGTGAAAATGGGGATCATGGACGAGGAACGACGTACTTCGGTCAATCTTAAGGCCTGTATCGAAGCCGCCAAGAACCGCGTGGTGTTCATCAATACCGGATTCCTGGATCGCACCGGCGATGAGATCCATACGTCCATGGAGGCCGGTATCTTTATGCCTAAGGAAGAGATCAAGCGCCAGCCCTGGATCCAGGCCTACGAGGCGCGCAATGTCTCTATCGGGCTGGCCTGTGGTCTGGCAGGCAAGGCGCAGATTGGCAAAGGCATGTGGCCGGTTCCCGATAAATTGGCGTTGATGATGGAAAGCAAGCGAGTTCATCCCGAGGCCGGTGCGAATACCGCCTGGGTGCCCTCCCCTACCGCCGCGACGCTGCA
>JBNKEN010000112.1:0-3422 GCA_050288805.1 Pseudoalteromonas sp. | reverse complement strand
GCGCCGCAAGCAGCATTGTGAGCATGGTGACCAGTTTCATATTTCTGTTCCGAAAAAGGCTTAAACCTGAGTTTAAGCCTAACCGAAATTTTCGCCGGAGGCACCGATCAGTGCCTCCTTTCTTTGCCAGCCGCTTAGTTTTGGTGCGGTGTGTTTTCGGCGAAATATTCGTGGCTGTCTGCGTTGTTCAGCGCCTGATCCGGATCCGTAATGGCCAGATTCTTGGCGCCGGACTGACCGTAAACCACGTCGTCCGTACCGGCAACCACGTTGAAGTGGCTCAGCTCATGCACGATAGTTCCGGCACGTGAATCTGTGCCCAGCTCGTTGGCGCTCCAGAATGCGCGACACAGGTAGACTGTGTATGGCTGGTTCGGATACACGTATGCGAAGTAGCTCTGGTTACAGCTGCAGTCAAAGGTGATCTGCTGGTTGTCTATGGTGTCGTTGATGGCATTGAAATGTGCCGAGGCCGTCGCATAACGGTTGCTGGTTGGCGCACCGAACCAGGTTTCATAGCGGGCGCTGGTGTTGTTTGCCGAATGGCTGCTCAGGTAGGAAACCGCGTCATTGGTGATCTGATCCGCCGCATTCAGGGCGCTCAGGATATCGGTTTTCTGGCCGTTGTCACAGCGACCGGTGAAGCAGGTGCCATTTACACAATCGCTTGCACCGCCGCCGGGACGTTTCTTGTCGGTATTGCTGCCGCGAGAGGCAAGTCCTTCAACCCAAAGGTCAACCGACTTAGATTGCAGGTGAGCAACGTTATCGAAGCCAACTGCGCCGCGAGAAGCAGCGGCATTGACGGTTTCGCCGAACAGTTGGTAAGAGCTGACGTCGTAAGAAACTTCGTAATTGCCCGCCTGGCTCATGTCATACATGGCGGTCAGTTCGAAGCTTTTGCTCAGCGACTGGCCGGCGGCCAGCTTGATGTAGTCTTTTTCGCTCGGCGCCGGGCGTTTGTAATGAGGTCCCTCGTATTGTACCTCGATGCCGTCACGGCTGACGTGGAAAATGTGTTCCTGCGCCAGATCGGTATACCAGCTCAGCAGCTTCTGCTGGCCTACGCCCGTGTTGGTGAAGGTAACGGTTGCTTTAACGTTGCCGTTACTGAGGGGCTCAACGTCGAGCGATACATCCAGTGAACGGGGATTGGCTGCCGCCTGCAGGGCCAGTAGTGCGGAACCTGCGATCAGAGTGCGTGAAAGTGTTTTCATCGTTTTCCCTAGAAATTTATTATTGGTTTAATTTCAAATATGGGTTGTACCCAAATGGGAAAATACCGTGATGTTAACATTCGATCAACAAAAGTTTACATAAAACAGGTACAATCTGTCGGTGAATTGTCACTAATTATTGATTCAATTGCCATTTTTTCATTATGACCTGATATTGGCCGGATCCCTTGATGGCCCGCAGGGCATCTTGCAACCTTTGGGCGGCCACCTCGTCCAGGGCAAGGTTTTCGTTTTCGCTGAACCCGTTTTCACGTAAAAACATTTCGCTGTGACAGCCTCGGATGGTGGCGACTCGGTAGCGGCAGGCATCTTGCAAAGTTGCGATTTGAATGCCTTGATGACGGCTGAGGTCAACGAGGTGGGCTTCTGCCTTGTAGGTTTTACCTATCCAGACAAACGCGCCTTCTCTTTCTTTGCTGCGCAGCAGCGATATCATCTGGGTGTTGGGATCTTTTTCCATCCCATGGTAGGCCCGTGCCATAGGCATCAGTAACACCTCATCGACCAGTGCGCCGGTAATATCTCCATGCTCGTTTTGATAATGAAGGGGAGGAAGGTCCTCGGCGACAAATCTGAGGGCGGGCTCTGCGGCCTACGCCACGGACTGAAAGCTGAGGATGCTAAACAAGATAATCTTTAATAAGGTCATACGCCTACTCGGCCTTCTGTTCCTCTTTATTACACTATACTCCCTCATGGGCCAGAGAATGCAAGAATGACTTTTAACAGGTCTGTTTCGTCAAAGAATGATTGCGTAATGAGCTAATGCATATGAAAAAATCAATGGTCTGTTTTATTTGTCTATAGTTTAGAAGATTAAACCTGCTCCCAAGTGAGTGAGCCGGGTGTAAATATCTTTATTTGGAGCTCAAGATGGCAAAGATCGTAGTGTTAGGCGCAGGGACGGGGGGGATGCCCGCCGCATATGAAATAAAAGAGGCGCTCGGAAGTGACCACCAGGTGATGGTGATCAACGAATACAGCGATTTTCGATTTGTGCCCTCCAATCCTTGGGTGGCGGTGGGGTGGCGAGAACCCGATGCGGTACGCTTTGAAATCGCCCCCTATCTGGCCAAGAAAAATATCGACTTCTTGTGTGGCCGCGCCGCTGAAATCAAAGCGAACGAGAACAAGATAATCACCGAAGCCGGCGACGTGGTGGACTATGATTACCTGGTTATTGCAACCGGCCCCAAGTTGGCGTTTTCCAATATCGAGGGGGCGGGGCCCGAGGGTTACACCCAGTCTATCTGTAATCTGGATCATGCCATTCGTTGTCACGAAGACGTCGAACGCCTGTTGGCCGAACCCGGGCCCGTGGTGGTCGGGGCTTTTCAGGGGGCGAGCTGTTTCGGCCCTGCCTACGAATATGCGTTCATCCTGGATAAGGCGCTGCGCGATGCCAAGGTACGTAACAAGGTGCCCATCACCTTTGTGACGCCGGAACCCTATATCGGCCATCTCGGGCTTGCCGGGGTCGGCGATTCTAAATCCTTGCTTGAATCCGAGCTGAGAAGCCGGGATATCAAATGGGTTTGTAATGCCCAGGTGAAGAAGGTGGAAAGCGGCCAGATGGAAGTGGAAGAGCTCGACAGGGCCGGTAACCTGGCATTCGAACACGCGTTGCCGTTTAAACATGCGATGCTGATCCCCCCCTTTGCCGGTATCGACGCCGTGGCCGGTGTGGCCGATATGTGTAATCCGAAGGGATTTGTGAATGTCGATCAACATCAGCGCAACCCGGTTTACCCCAACATTTTTGCCGGCGGTGTCTGTATTGCCATGGCGCCGATTGAAGCGACGCCGGTGCCGGTGGGTACGCCGAAAACGGGTTACATGATAGAAAGCATGATGACGGCGATTGCCCATAATCTGAAGGCGATCATCGTGGACGGTAAGGAGCCTCATGCCACGGGCAGCATGCATGCGATTTGTCTCGCCGACATGGGGGATACGGGCGCTGCCTTCGTTGCCATGCCGCAGAATCCGCCACGTAACCTGACCTGGTTTAAAAAGGGCAAGTGGGTTCATTTCGCCAAAATCGCGTTTGAAAAATACTTTATGCGCAAGATGAAAACCGGCACCAGCGAACCGGTTTACGAGAAGTATGTGTTGAAGTCGCTGGGGATAGAGCGATTGGATAAGGATTAAGCTTTCCGAGCTTCCAAAGATAAAGGCCGCGGA
>JBNKEN010000111.1:0-4904 GCA_050288805.1 Pseudoalteromonas sp. | reverse complement strand
TTTGTATTCGCGCTTTCCAGCTCTTCGCGGAGCTCATCGCCTTCGAAAGGCGAAGATAAAACTATTTATCTTCTCAGACCCTTTCTCAGCCCTGCGCTCACCCCTTCGGGGTCGCCTACGGCGTTCAAAAATATTCCAGATATTTTTGTATTCGCGCTTTCCAGCTCTTCGCGGAGCTCATCGCCTTCGAAAGGCGAAGATAAAACTATTTATCTTCTCAGACCCTTTCTCAGCCCTGCGCTCCCCTGCGAGGCATAAATTATTTCCGGCATAAGTTATATCTACAGAAGGTACGATATCTCGCGATTTTTTTGAGTAAGTTGCTGCGGCGATGCCCGCGTGACAAGCGGGCAGAGTGTGTTACCATCGGCAGATAAAATTCCAAGGCGCTTTTAGGTTATCGCCGTTTTATCGAGTGTAGATCGTTATGAAGTTATCACCTTCTCTCAGCCAATTGATCGACGCCCTGCGCTGTTTGCCGGGGATCGGACCGAAATCCGCCCAGCGCATTGCGTTTCACCTGCTCGAGCGCGATCGTGACGGCGGCAGCCAGCTCGGCCGGGCACTCACCACTGCGATGGATAAGGTCGGGCACTGTCAGTCGTGCCGCACCTTCAGCGAAACGCCGCAGTGTGAGTTGTGTGAAAGCATCAAGCGCCAGGACAGCGGTTTGCTTTGCGTGGTGGAATCGCCCGCCGACGTTTTAGCTATTGAGCAGACCGGCCATTATCAGGGGCTTTATTTCGTGCTGATGGGACATTTATCCCCGCTCGACGGCATCGGCCCGAACGAAATCGGTCTCGACGTGCTGGATAACAAGCTCGCCGCAGGCGGCATCAGCGAGGTGATCCTCGCCACCAACCCCACCATCGAAGGGGAAACCACCGCCCACTTTATCGCCGAGTTGTGTCATAAGTACGGCATCAGCGCCTCGCGTATCGCCCACGGCGTGCCGGTCGGCGGCGAACTGGACCTGGTGGACGGCATGACCCTGTCGCACGCCTTCAACGGCCGCAAGGCGGTCACGCTGGAATAAGGTTCTTTAAATCCTTGTACAAAAACGCTGCCTATTGCAGCGTTTTTGCTTGATGGGGTAAATAAACGGATTGGCCCGCATCACGCCTCGGTCAGGCAAGACATTTATAACCGGAATAATTGATTGAATTTTTCAATCACCGGCGCTTCGGCAAAACTGTGGTTTGATAGAACGATGAGGGTATAGCCCGTATCCAGATGCATATCCATTCGTGCACTGACGCCCGGATATGATCCGTTATGCCCGGCTATGCGATGGTTGTTTCTTTCGTTGACGATAAAGCCGAAGCCATATTGCCGGGCGCCGAATTCGGTTTTTGCAGACAACGCCTTTTCGGTAAGCTCACCGCTTAGGAATGAATGGCTTAACAGGGTGGTTGCAAACTTGTGCATGTCTCTTACAGATGAATAGCAGCCACCTGCCGGCCCGCCTTTTTTCTCATGAATGAACAGATTGTTTCGCCAGGTGTTTTTCGCGCCGTCATAGAGGTAACCGATAGCCGCATTTTGCACCGGGAACTGCATATCCAGGCATGCCGAGTCTGCCATATTTGCCACCTCGAACACCTCGCGTTTGAGTACCTGGTCGTAGGTCAGACCGGTTACTTTTTCAATGACCAGGCCTAACGCGAACATTCCGTCGCTGCTGTAACGATATTGAGTGCCTGGTTTAAAGTTCAGTTTCACATCGGCCAGCTTCTCAAGGCAGGCGTCGAAGGACAGGGCGATTGACTGCTCGCCTTTTTCGCAACTCAGGCCACCGATCCCGGAAGTATGTGAAAGCAGGTGCTGGATCTGAATGTCTTTGAAATCCTCGGCGTGGCCCTTAATGCCGAGCGCTTTTTCAAGGGGAGTTGAGAGAGTAATTTTACCGGCCTCGACCAGACGTAATATGGCGACGCTGGTAAACATTTTATTCATGGAACCCAAATTGAAACGGGTGTTCAGGTTGTTGGGCATCCGAAAACGCTTGCTGGCAAGACCGCTCGCCGTCTCGAAGATCACCTTGTCGCCCTTGGCAAGGAGTACCGCGCCTGAAAATGTATCTGAGGCGCCGAGGCGCTTCAGGTAGGTGGAAAACTGTGCGATGGCCTGTTCCTCATTAAAATCAAGGGTGCTGTCTTTTTGCTCATGCGCGGCGGGCCTCAATCGTAAGCGGGTCATTTTATGGGGCTTATTCGCGCTGATAGTCAATGCGATACGGTAAGTCAGCGCGGTATTTTTCGACCCGACCAACACGTCGGCCTCGATGTCGCTTTCGTTAAGCTCAACGCGTTGCAGCGATTGGTAGTCTAATGCGCCGTGAAAATGACTTTCCTCTGCCAGGTAGTCGGCATACCCGGTGGCGCCCATTCTTGCCAATGTCGATTCGGCAATCGAGGAGGCGGCAAATGACACCATTTGCTCGTAGTCATGGGTGTTCAGGGCGGAAATTAACTCGTTGGCAATGTGGGTCGATATCCGTGCTGCGTCTGTTTGTGATGCTTTTTGAGATGCCAACGGGCTGAAACTGTTGCTCAAAATAAACAGGGCGAATAAAAGTCTTCGGGTTGGTCGCATTTTTTTTCCTCTACGCGTTATTATATTGTCGGGTTATTTCTTCACAAAAACCCTTGGCTAAGTCGATGATGGCGCCGATATTTTTTTGTGATTTTTTTGTTATGCATTGAATTTAAAGGAATAAGTTTTGTATCAAGCTCACAGTGTCGCGCAACTTTCGGTCACGCCATTTTTATTGAACAAACGCCTTATTGATGCCAAAAGGGGCACCATTGAGCTCGGTGAAGTCAGACAGGCGGTGGAACCTAAAGTGATGCAGGTGTTGCTGGTGCTGGCCGCAAACGCCGGTAACGTGGTGGATCAAGAAACCTTGTTTGCCCAGGTATGGCCAAATTCAATCTTCAGTTCCGGCTCGATCAGGCGGTGTATCGCCATACTGCGCAAACAACTGGGCGACGAGGACTCCGATGAGGAAGTGATCACCACGCACCCGAAAAAGGGCTATAGCTTAAATTCGCCAATCGCCCTGCAAGAGCAAGGTCGTCGGCCGATACTAAAAGGAGTGGCGGCGCTGGCTATTGCGGCCTTGACGGCCGTTCTTTTTATCTTCGTTAACACCGAGACGTCGCAGGAATTTGATATTGCTGAGGCGTACCCCGTGACCGCATCGGAACATCAGGAGTTTAACGCCATATTGTCACCCGACGGGTCGAAGGTGGGATTTATGCGAACACAAGCGACCGAGCGGAAGGAGCAGGCCTTGTGGTTTAAGGATCTGGCAACCGAACAAGAGTTTGAAGTCGTCGCGGGCAATATACGCGAATATGCCTGGTCGCCTTCGGGGTCAAAAATTGCCTATGTAACCCGGCAAAACGACCTGGATGTGATTAACCAGGTAAGTGTAGGTCGTGACCGGGAAAATCGATATATCGCGTCGTTCAGCAACCAGCGAAGGGCTAGTTCACTGCATTGGGGAAGCGACGGGCGACTTTACAGCTTGGTTAAACAAAACGCTGTGCTGCAGCTGATCGCTGTTGAAACCGAGTCGGGAGCGATGGAAACGGTAAAATCCTTTACCTCGTCTTTTCGCCCTTATCGCATCAGCGTTCCTGCAACAGACGTTCACTTTGCCGTTGCGGGGTTTGATGAAAATGGCCTGACCCGGATAAAAACACTGCGTCCCGGCGACGAAGAGCTGACGGATGTCGCCACGCTCGATGAAAACATGTATTTTTTAAGCTGGCATCCCGATAGGGATTCCCTGCTGATCAGCGACGGCAGG
This sequence comes from Pseudoalteromonas sp., assembly GCA_050288805.1. GTDB lineage: Bacteria > Pseudomonadota > Gammaproteobacteria > Enterobacterales > Alteromonadaceae > Pseudoalteromonas. Next base: position 1,087 of record JBNKEN010000111.1, on the reverse strand, counting down.
GGATTAAGCTCGCTTGATTTAAGCGGGAATGTGACGCGTATTAACTATGAAAACTTTGATTTTATTCAACGCCCACAGTTTACCCCCGATGGCGAAGGGATCATCTTAAGCCAGGGCAAGCTTGATATGGATATAGTGCTTGGCGCGGCGGACGGCGACGCACCATTTACCTATCTTATCGACACCAACACGGTAGACCGCGCGGCAGTGCTCTCGCCCGATAATACAAAGCTCGCATTTATTTCACACCGTAAAGGATTTCCTCAAGTTTACATCCTTGAACTTGCGACCAACCGAACAAGGCTGGTTTATGAAAATAAGCAACGATTACTCGGAATTTCGACCCCGGTCTGGCACCCAAGCGGCGAGCAGTTAGGTTTTTCCAACTACGAGTTTCCCGTCATAGTTACCCTGTCTGATGATGCGTATTCAATAGAAACGTTTACAAACCCTGCCGGTATCATCGTGGATTGGTATGGCCTGGAAAATGCTTTACTTACAGTGAGTTACAATCGCAATACGGTTCAGAAAGTCAATCTGGATTCTCAACAGGAAAGTCTTTTAGGGGCTCTTGACGGACTCAAGCCGGTTTTAGATGAGAATGATCGCATGCTGTTTGCGCACGGTTCCAAGCTCATTCGCTATGACCATAATGTAAACACAAACCTGGTTGATTTAAATGAGCGGATCCTGGCAATACTCAAACATAATAACGAGTTGCAGATCACAACTGAAAATGGAAACGCCAGGCAGCTGGTGGTGTTTGATATGACTTCTCTCCAGGTTACTGCGCGCTATACGCTGCCGGAACGCGTCGGCCCTGTATTGGCCTTTTTTAACGGTAAGCTGATTTACGAAACAACCCAAAAGCAAAAAGACATTGTTTACTTAAAAAGGTTATAGGCAGACTAAAGCTGAAGGAACGACATATTGTGGGTATGGTTTTGCGGCTGTGGAGGACACGTAGAAATAATTGGCGCAGATTCGCTTAGCAAATGCTATAAAATGAAGGATGTAACACGTTTGGCCCGTGTTCCTTCGTCACTAATTTTAGCCAAGCATTTCAGCGCCCATTAATAAGGCGTTA
>JBNKEN010000110.1:0-15063 GCA_050288805.1 Pseudoalteromonas sp. | reverse complement strand
GAACTCAGTAGTGAAACGAAACAGCGCCGATGATAGTGTGGCATCTGCCCATGTGAAAGTAGGACATTGCCAGGCTCCTAATTAAGTAAAAAACCCGCTCAATGAGCGGGTTTTTTGCGTTTAGTCATTAGTGTTCAGTTTACGGAAACGGGATAGCAAATTATCTTATATGGATCGGGCTCGGGCTTCCTGATACCCTAACTGTCTATTTCTTATCATGTTGCAGTAAGGGCACGCATGAATCTTCTGTTGTTTGTCTATTTGGTTATTTTTGCGTTGTTCGGCACCTCTGCAACCTACTTCGCCCGTTTTCTATATGATTATTGGGTAAAAAAAGAAATGCACTTCAAATACCTGCTAAGGGCAGGTATTTGTGTGTTGCTGGTGATGATCATGCTGGCCGTGCTTGCTCTGACAGGGAATTAGTAGCTTACTATTTGGCATACAGAGTTGATGCAGAGGGCGGTGGGCAGAGTGGGTGTACAAGACGGGTGATCCCTGTTGACCAGACCGCTTGCTAATTCCGCCTGACGCTCTGAACTCAGGTGCATAATGGAATACACCTTATAACGCTGAGCGACGCCGCAATCTGCTTGCAAAGGAACGACCTTACACTGATAGCTCGCTTCGCAGGCCTGACTCAGAGGATCATTGATTATTGCCTTAGTTTCTTCCGTGACGGGCGGGTTCGCACACCCGCTTGCCATCGTAATGAGGGAGACGAAAAAGACGTTTTGCATCTTTCTACTGCGCATAGACCCCGCTTCCCGAAGTTTCTTCACAACGATGGTTGATGCACTGGCTGCCGGGTTGCGGGAGCTGTTGACATGTGCTTAGCCGCCCTTCTTCCAGGTTTATCTGCTTCTCCAACCGGGTTATTTCCTGTCCTAAGAGCAGAATCTTATTTTGCTCGGAGGTTTTTGTGGAATAAATTACGAAGCCGGACGGGCCGCCGCAGGCCCTGTGACCTACCGGCATAACCTGGCATTGCTCCGATGTATCGCAGGACTTGTCTGCGGTCAAGGCTTCCAGATCTGTATAGCTTTTTGCAAGCAGCTCCTGGGGTGATGACGTGCTGCCCCCTTGAGTCTGTTCATTCCGAGACGGCTCAGCTTGTATATGGGGGCCACAGGCACTTAGCAGCGTAAGACTTGTGGTTAGTAGGGCAATGCGAGATAGCATGGTGCAGCTCTGATTATATAAACTCTTTAATATCATACACCTTCATTTGTTTGGAGCAAGTTTGCCTGGCCCTGTTATCGCTCTTCCCCGGAAATGCCGCCACTGGTCAAGCGTTCCGGATTAAGCCGTTGCCGCAATTCCTCATAGGGGATATCGCAACGGGCGGCGGCAACCTCCAACACGGATTTACCACTCTGGTAAGCTTCTTTGGCGATTTGCGCGGCTTTTTCATAGCCGAGCAACGGGTTCAGCGCAGTAACCAGAATCGGGTTTCTGCCAAGCGCTTCATTCAGTTTATTTTCGTTAATGCTAAATCCCGCTATGGCTTTGTCTGCCAGATGGTGGCAGGTATTGGTTAACAATTCGATGCTTTGCAAAAGGTTGTAGGCGATCACCGGCAACATCACGTTCAGCTCGAAGTTGCCCGACTGGCCCGCCACCGTGAGTGTAGTATCATTTCCTATTACCTGAGCGGCAACCATGGCCGCTGCTTCCGGGATCACCGGGTTCACCTTGCCCGGCATGATTGAGGAACCCGGCTGTAATGCCTCAAGAGTGATTTCGCTCAATCCGGCCAGGGGGCCCGAGTTCATCCAACGCAGATCGTTGGCTATTTTCATGATTGCGACGGCCAGTACCTTAAGTTGACCCGAAACCGCCACGGCGGTTTCCTGGCCGGCCAGACCGGCAAAAAAGTTATCGCTCGGGTAGAAGCGTATTCCGATGCGGGCACTGAGGTGGTTCGCGAATTGTTCGGCAAAGCGCGGATCCGCATTGATCCCCGTGCCTACCGCGGTACCACCTTGGGCCAGTTTAGTGAGTTTTTCCGTGGCGCTTGTAATGCCACCTTGGGCTGTTTCCAACTGGTGTTGCCAGCCGGAAAGTACCTGAGCAAAGGTGATCGGCATGGCATCCATCAGATGTGTACGGCCGGTTTTTACCACATGACCTATTTGTGCCGATTTAGCCTCAATTACGCTGCACAGGTGTTCCACTGCCGGAATAAGTTGCAGGTATATCTGCACGACAGCGCTGATATGAATGGCCGTGGGGATGACGTCATTAGAGCTTTGCCCCATGTTCACATCGTCGTTGGGATGAACCTGTATGCCCGCGATTTTAGACGCCAGGGTGGCAATCACCTCGTTGGCGTTCATATTGCTGCTGGTACCTGAGCCCGTTTGAAAAACATCGACGGGGAAATGCTCGAGATTTTCGCCGTCGATCAAGGTCTGGCAGGCGCTATCTATGGCCTGTGCCTTTTGCTTTGAGAGCAGCCCGAGTTCCTGATTGGTTTGTGCCGCCGCCTGCTTGATATAGGCCAGCGCCTTAATAAAGCTCTCGGGCATGATCAGCTTGCTGATTTGGAAATTGAGTACGGCGCGTTGGGTCTGGGCCTGGTAGAGAGCATACCTAGGCACCTTAAGTTCACCCATGCTGTCTTTTTCTGTTCTGTATTGAGTCATCTTGATTCCTGAGATTAGCGCGTCAAAAGAAAAGACCCCTTAGGGTCTTTTATCTGGTTGGATCAGGCGATGTAGGCACGTAACATCCAGACCAGTTTTTCCTGTTCTTTGATGTAGTCGCTCATCAAGGATGCCGTACCCTCGTCAGCGGCATCCGCTGCATCGGCTAAAATATTACGCTGCATTTTCAGCAAGGTGGTGTAGCCTTCAAGCAGCTTTCCAACCGCGCTTTCACCGTCGCTGATGTTTTTCGCCTCGTTGATCTGGCTTAGCTCGATGTAATCGGAAAAGGCATGGAGCGGCTCGCCGCCCAAGGTCAGAATGCGTTCGGCTATTTCGTCGACCTTCAGCAACAGCTGGTTGTAGATCTCTTCAAATTTCAAATGCAATTCGAAAAAGTCGCGGCCGCGAATGTTCCAGTGAAAGCCGCGGGCATTCATGTACTGTATCTGATAGCAGCTCAACAAACGGTTTAGCGACTCGGTGATCTGTGCGCTTTCATTGCTGTCTAATCCTATGGCTGTAACCTGAGACATAATTAACTCCTTCAATTGTTGATTGGCTGTTTCTCTCGAGTTTGAGTATGGCTTGAGCGGTTGTAAAAATACATCAAGTAAAAGCGATAGCAGTTATCGTTTTTGTCGATAGGTTTGCGTTTTTCAATCGCTCTTTAAGGATCAAAGCATAGACCATAATGGCGCCTTTTGACGCCGGGATTTGATCTCGGACAAGTTTAAATGCGGATAAAAAACAATCACCCCGAAGAATTGATGTAGGTCAATTAATATTCAACAGGAAGGTGAATAATGAACTTAAATCCACTTGGAGGTGAACATTATGAACAAATCGAAAAAAGCCGAACTTGTCGTTACCCTTATCGCCGTATTGACCTTTGTGATCGGACTGGTGGGACACCTGGCTGGCGCCAGTTATGCGAACTCGGATGCCTTCGGATATATAGCAGCGCCGATTCCGCTTATCGTGGGGATCATTGCGTTCGTATCCTACAAGATAGCGGCGGCTGCTGAATAGGTTATTCCTGCAACAAGGAGGTGATGTATTCCATCACCTTGCGAGAATAGATCAGGCTGGTGTGGCTTAACCTGAACACCTTGTGTTCGGCCATGCCGGCAAGCCTGGTTTCTTCCAGTAACACGGTGCCGTCGGATTGGCTACCCTTGGCCAGCAAGGGCATCAGGCCAATCGGCAGATCGCCGGCAATACTGTATAACTTGGCGTTGAATGGCCAGTCGTAGTTTTCCGACAGAAGGTATTCCACACTGTTTCTTAACAATGCATCCAGTCCATGCTGTTGCATTTGCCGGGCTATGTGGCTGCCCTTATGAGGTGTGCCGAGGGTAATTACCTTCTCAACGTTTGTAGCATTGGCCGAATTGTTTTCCAGGTAGGCCCTGGCGACCAGTCCGCCCATGGAATGGCAAACCAGCGCGGCTTGATCACCACCGATAAAATCGTCGATCTGATTGAAAATCTCCGACTTGTTTGGCACCAGGGTGTTGTAGCTGAGGTTGAAAATATCAAAGCCGTCGCGGCGCAGGCGGGCACAGAGCGGGCGCATGACAAAACCCGACATATATAAGCCATGTAACACCACGACCTTTTTCAGCATGCTGCCTACCCGCTTGGACCGATAAGGTGTATTTAGCCCCTAACCTGTAACGGAGTCAACTGCAGCTGGCAACTTTGTGTCTGGGTTGAAAACCAGATATCGCCCTCTTCAACGGTGACGGAAATATCCATGCTGCGCTGGGCCATTTCGGCAAGCTGGCTGGTTGCCTCGAAGGGCAGGCCGAAGACGCTGAGGTTGCCGTAATCAGCCAGTTTCGCGCGATTTTTCTGCCACCAGATATCCTGGTTGTTTTCACCATAGGTATACAAAATTACTTTTTTGGCGCGGTTGCAGGCCTTTTTCAACCGCTTCTCATCCGGCAGGCCCAGTTCTATCCACAGCTCGATTTCGTCGCTGTAGTTCTTAATCCAGATTTCCGGCTCGTCATCGGCGCACAATCCCTTGGTGAACTCAAGTTTTTCATCCGCGTTGAGAGCGAATGCCAGCAGGCGAACCATCAGGCGCTGCTCGGTTTCTGAAGGATGCTGGGCCAGGGTCAGGTTGTAATCCTGGTAGTGATGGCGCGTCATATCGCTGACATTCAGGTGCGCCTTAACGATGGTGGCTTTCAGTGCCATAGTGGGATCCCGGTAAAAAATTTGCGCTAGTATACTGGATTTCCGATTAAAAGGTGCGTTTGCAGGGCCAGACGGTTAAAATAACGCCCCCAATGCGAAGGAGTATTTTTATGGCCATCCAATGGTTCCCGGGTCACATGAACAAGGCCCGCAACGAAATTAAAGAAATCATGCCGCAAATGGACGTGATTATCGAGGTCCTGGATGCGCGGATCCCCTACAGCAGCGAAAATCCTATGGTCGGACAGCTGCGCGGCGACAAGCCGGTGATCAAAATACTCAACAAGGCCGACCTGGCCGACCCGGAGATGACCGCGCGCTGGATGAATTATCTGGAGCAGGAAGACGGGGTAAAGACAATCGCCTTTGGTCATGATAAGGCTGGTGAAGTACACCGTATTAACGAGTTGTGCAAAAAGCTCGCCCCTCACAAGGTGGGCGCCGACAAACAGCTGAAAGCCATGATCATGGGTATTCCCAATGTCGGTAAATCGACCCTGATCAATATCCTGGCCGGGCGCATCGTAGCCAAAACCGGCAACGAACCTGCCGTCACCAAGGCGCAGCAGCGGATCAAACTGGAAGACGGTATCATGCTCTATGATACGCCGGGAATGCTGTGGCCTAAGGTGGAAAACGATAATTCCGGTTACCGTCTTGCGGCCACCGGGGCGATTCGCGATACCGCCATCGATTATGAAGAAGTGGCAAGCTATACCGCGGAATACCTGCTTTCGGCTTATCCCGAGCTGCTCAGTGCGCGCTACAAGGTGGACCCGCTGCCCGAGCATGATTATGACTTTATGCAGGCTGCGGGCAAGAAACGCGGCTGCATTCGCGGTGGAAACCAGGTCGACATGCATAAGTTCTCCGAAATTCTGATCAACGAATTACGCGACGCGGTGATCGGGCGCATTACCATGGAAACGCCTGAGATGCGCGAGCGGGAAGAAGAGATGGTGATGGAATTGAGAGCGGCCGCCGAGGCGAAAAAAGCCGCGAAAGAGGAAGAAAAGCGCCAACGTCGTGCTCGCGCCCGTAAAAATCGCCGCTAAGACACGGATGATTTTCTACCTGCTTTTGTCTACGCTTAGACAAAACGCAGGCTATCGGACACTGTTATGAAACGCTGGTTTACGGGCGCTTTGCTCGCTTCTTGCTGTGCTCTGGCACAGACGCCACACATTATCATGGTGTCTGATGTGCCTATCGTTGAGGGGGCGCTCAATGACATGGAGTCTCTTCTGGTAAAAAAATTGAGTGATCAGCTCCAGGGGGAATTCAGTGTCGAATTTCAAGTGGCTAGCCGGAGCAGAGAATGGCGTCTGCTTGAGAAGCGTGAAAATATTTGTCTCTATAACAAAACGAAGAATGCCCAGCGCGAGCAACTGGCTTACTTCAGTCGGCTACCGATAGCCGTTTTTCCGCCTAATCGCCTGATCATGAATAAGCCGTTAGATTTTCCTGGTGAATTGGATCTGGAGGGATTGGTTCATCAGCAAGGTTTGCAAATTGGCGTTGTCGATGGCCGCTCCTATGGCGGAAAAATGGATGCTGAAATAGCCCGCTTAAAAAAATACTTATATGTTCTAGGGGGAGAACATAATGCGGTCCGTTTGCAGCATATGATGGAAGAAAATCGGTTGGACGGAATCATAGAATTCAGTGCAGCTTTCGCCAATCATTTGCCAAAAGACAAAGATATTACCGATTACTTTATCTATCCTTTAAAAGATAGCGGCGACTATGTATTGGGATATATCGCATGTGCTCGCTCTGAGCTGGGTAATCATGTAATTGAGCTTATTGATAAAAAGATGGCGACCCCCGAATTTCAAGCCGATATTCGCGCCTCTCATCTTGAAATATTTCCGGCCAATGAAAAGCCGTTTTTGCAAACCAAGCTTAAAGTCATTTTCACACAAGAATAAAAAAAGCCCTTGCGGGCTTTTTTAGTTTCATATCTACCGTCACCGATATGAGCAATGTAGCAAGTAAATAGTAGGGATGTCGGTACGGCCTTTTTCAAGGGGCGTTGATAAGCGCCGATACCTAACGAGCGTTTTACGTTCGCCGGACGTGTTTCTACAGGGTAAAAGAAACAATTTCACAAAACGTTAGCACTGTCGCTTTGTTGATATTGATTATCAATTAGATTTAACGGGCTGTCAAATTGTTTTTGAAAGTAATTCTCATTTGAGTCTTTCTAACACTAAAGTTAGCGCTGCATTTTCCTTGAAAACCCGATAAGCTGGCAAAAATGAACTAAAAAATTGGGCCCCATGTTTTCCATCTGGACCATCAGCCTGCTGGCGATTTTCTATCTGGCGCTTTTGTTCGCCATTGCATGGTTGGCCGATCGCCGCAGCAGCGGGCGCTACAGTGGGGTGATCTACGGTTTGTCGTTGGGTGTCTATTGCACCTCGTGGGCATTTTACGGCACCACGGCGCAGGCAGCCTACAACGGATGGTGGTTGGCTCCTACCTATGCCGGAAGCATAGTCCTGTTTATTTTCGGTTGGGGTATTTATACCCGCATTGCTCGTATCTGCCGCCAGCAGAAGCTGACCTCGTTAGCGGATTTTATCGCCACCCGGTACGGCCAGTCTTCCAGCCTGTCGGGTCTGGTTTCCCTGATTTCGGTGATCGCCGTTGTTCCCTATATTTCTCTTCAGATAAGCGCGACCAGTGAAAGTATCCGCTTACTAACCGGAGGCAGCGAAGGGCTTGCGAAAAATGCCGTCTGGGCCGACAGTACGTTTTACATAACGCTGTTGTTGGCGCTGTTCGCTATCTTATTCGGCGCACGTCGGGTGCGTCCGAGCGAACATAATCCGGGTTTGATGGCCAGTATTGCGTTCGAATCTATCGTCAAGCTGCTGGCCTTTGTGGGGGTCGGCCTGTTTGTCTGCTTCGGTTTGTTTGAAGGGCCCGGCGCCCTGCTGAGCGCGGCTAAAGAAGCGCAATTGTCCGACCGTATCAGCCTGACCCAAAGCCCCAATTATGTCTACGTGGCCCATCTCTTCTTGGGTATTTTGGCGACGCTGTGCCTGCCGCGGCAGTTTCATATCGGCTTTATCGAAAATAACGATGACAAAGAGCTGGCGACGGCGCGTTGGTTGTTTCCCATCTACCTGCTGCTGATCAACCTGTTTATATTGCCGATTTCCTACGCCGGCCTGCTGTATTTCGGCGACGGCGAAGTGGCCTACGACACGTTGGCGCTGGCGCTGCCGATGGCGGCAGACAACAGCTTTGTGGCGTTGATGGCGTTTCTCGGTGGTTTCTCTGCCGCAACCAGCATGGCCATCGTCTCGTCCATCGTGCTCTCGATCATGATCACCAACGACTTTATCAACCAGTTTATTCTGCGCCATTCGCAAATCACGTCGTCAAGCCCCGGCCTGTCGCAAACCCGTTTGTTGCATGCCCGCCGGCTGGTGATCCTGGCGGTGCTGTTGATGAGCTACCTCAGTCACCGAATCCTGGCCGACGGCAATACCCTGGCAAATATCGGTTTGATGTCGTTTACCCTGGTCGCGCAATTTGCGCCGGCCATGATTATCGGCCTGTGGTGGCGAAAGGCGTCCCGGCTCGGTGCCCAGTTGGGCATCATCGCCGGGTTTGCGATCTGGAGTTATTGCCTGTTGTTGCCGAGCCTGGTTAACGGTTTGGGAATTGAAGCACCGTGGCTCAGCGAAGGGCCTTTCGGGATCCGCTGGCTGGCGCCGCTGGATCTGTTGTCCCTCGGGTTGGATGGTATTACTCAAGGCCTGCTGTTGTCGCTCGGCGCCAATTGTCTGGTGTATTTGCTGGTACCCGTGTTTGCTGAGGCCGGGTTGGCTGAGCGCCTGCAAAGCAACAAGTTTGTTTTGTTGCCAGAGCAGCAGCGGGAACGCCACGCTTCTTCGCGCCTGAGTTACCAAGAGCTGGTGACCTTGCTGCAACGTTTCAGTGACAAGGAAGCGGCGCAAACCCTGGTCCAGCGTTATTTTCCCGCCGACCATTCAAAGTGGAAAAACGAAGCCTCTGAACAGTTGGAGCAGTTGGTTGAACGGGAAATGTCGGCGCTGGTCGGCGGGGCGTCTGCCAGGTTGATCCTGGACGCCGCCAAGGACGAAAAACGCCGGCCCATTGAGCAGGTGGCCGAGTTTGTCGATGAGGCCAGCCAGGTGTTGCGATTCAACCGGGATCTGCTGCAGTCGACGATAGAAAATATCCAGCAGGGGATCAGCGTGGTCGACAGCGAACTCAAGCTGGTGGCCTGGAATCAGGGCTATAAGGAGATGTTCGGTTATCAGGATGAGGCGCTTTATATCGGCAGGCCGGTTGCCGACATTATTCGCTATAACGCCGAGCGCGGGCTTTTCAGCGGCGAAGACATGGATCGTGAGATAGACAAGCGACTCGGGTACCTGAAGCAGGGCAGCGCCTACAAGTACCAGCGTGCGCACAGCGACGGACGGGTGTTTGAAATGCAGGGCAATCCCTTACCCGGCGGTGGGTTTGTTACAACCTATACGGACATTACCGAATTCGTGCGGCAACAAGAGGCCCTGACCCGGGCTAACGTCAGTCTGGAAGAAAAGGTGGCGCAGCGTACCGCCGCGTTAACTCAGGTAAACCGCGAGCTGAGTGCCGCTAAACGGGTCGCCGAACAGGCCACCGAAAGTAAGACCCGCTTTTTTGCCGCCGCCAGTCATGATCTGTTGCAGCCCTTCAACGCCGCCAGTCTGTTTTGTTCCCTGATGAATGAAAAGGCCAAGGACGGAGAGCTTAAGGAATTAGCGCTGAATATCAAAAGCTCCCTGGCCAGCGCGGAAGAACTGCTGTCGAGTATTTTGGAACTGACCAAGCTGGATGCGGGGGCGTTTAAGGTCAACATGGCCGAGTTTTCGGTGTTGCAGTTGATAGAACCGTTGCGCAAAGAATACCGGGCCTTAGCGCAGGAAAAGGGGCTGGCCTTTGTGGTGGAAGCGGAAGATGCGCTGCTCAATACCGATAAGGCGCTGCTCAGAAGGGTGCTGCGCAACCTGTTGAGCAATGCAATTCGCTACACCGAGCGTGGAGAGGTGCGGCTTCGAATGCTTTGCGAGGACGGCAGGGTGTCCGTTATGGTGGAAGACACCGGCATGGGGATTGCCGCCAAGGATCAAAAAAGCATCTTTCAGGAATTCAGGCAGCTTGGCAATAAGTCTGACGGTCAGGGGCTTGGGCTGGGTTTGGCCATCACCAAGCGGATATGCGACCTGCTGGAAATTCCCCTTGCCATGGGTTCAGAACCGGGTAAGGGCACCCAGTTTACCTTGACCTTGCCCTATCGCCCCGTGGCGGCTCAGCAAATCAGTGAACTTCCCAACGAGCCGACTACCGACAGTGAGCTTGGCGAACTGTCGGTCTGGTTGCTCGACAACGATCGTAACGTGCTGGAAGCGATGAAGCAGCTGCTGCAGAACTGGGGCTGCCGGGTGTCCTGTGCGACCGACCGCGAGGAACTGGCGACGCTGGTGGATTCGGGGCAAGCCCAGTTGCTGATCGCCGACTACCAGTTGGACAACGGGGTAACCGGCTTGGATGTCATCGCCGACCTCAGTCTTGAACAGATGCCGGTGATTGTGAATACGGCCAATCACGAGGAAGAAATTCGCGAGCGGATCATGGATGCCGGCTATGCCTTGCTTTACAAACCGATTAAGGCTCCGGCGCTGAAGCGGACGATTAAGCGGCTGGTGCGTTAACTGCCGATATCGATTTGCGACAGCTGGTTGAACAGGATCCCGGCCTGGGTTCGGTTATAGACGTTGAGTTTGCGCAGAATCGCCGACACGTGTTGCTTGACCGTGGTTTCCTGCACCGCCATTTCATAAGCGATTTGCTTGTTGAGCAGACCATCGGCGATCATCGCCAGCACCCTGAATTGTTGCGGGGTCAGCTTTTCCAGATTGCGGGCAAATTCCGCCTGTTCGTCATCGATTTCCCCCTCATCCAGATCGACCTGCGGCGGCAACCAGTTGTCGCCGTTTATCACCTTAAGGATGGCGTCGGAGATCACATCCAATGAGGACGACTTGGGAATATAGCCGGACGCGCCGAGCGCCATTGCCTGCTTGATGATTGCCGGGCTTTCATTGGCCGAGACCATGACAACCAGGACATCGGGGTGCTGGTTACGCAGCTGCGACAGTCCCTGCAGGCCGCTGCTGCCGGGGATGGTGAGATCGAGAAAAATCAGCTCGCTATCCGGGTGCTCCGTCAGCAGCGTCATCAGCTCCTCGAGGTCACTGGCTTCCTTGATTTCTTGTTCATCGATAACCTTGGCGGCCGCCTGTCTGAGCGCACTGCGAAAGAGGGGGTGATCGTCGGCAATGATGGCTTTCACTGCATGCATCCTTCTGGTCTCCTGTCAGCCCGGTTATAGGTGATTTTTCCTCACCGAACAAGGGTTTCGCGTTCAATATGCTTCAGTCTAGTAAAAACCGGCCGACTTGGGTGCTGTACCTTAGTACTAAACGGGCGTTTACATGGCTGGCCCGTCGCTCAGGCATACAGAGGGATTACGGCTTGTTTGAATGCATCACCGTGTTCGGGGTGGCTTGCCTATAGCACCTAAGTGTTATGTTCTTTTTTTTCGTGGTGCGCCACAGTGAAAGCAGGTTTGAATTTACGGAGCGAGTGATGACAAAACGCATTCTAATCACGGGTGCCGCCAGCGGCATCGGTCTGCATCTGGCGCAGACATTGGCGAGCGCCGGGCATGAAATTATCCTGACCGATCTGGACGAAGGCCGGGCGCAGCAAGCGGCGGCCGGTATTGGCGCCGGCAAGGTGTCGGGCCATGCCCTCAACGTGGCCGACATGACGGCCATTGAACACTTCATTGCCGAGTGCGGGCAAATCGATGTGCTGATCAACAATGCAGGGATCCAGCATGTGTCGCGGCTGGAAGAGTTTCCCGCCGACAAATGGCAATTGTTGCAGGACGTGATGCTGAACGGTCCGGCTATGCTGTGCAAGGCGGTTTTACCGGGAATGCGGGCGCGCAACTTCGGCCGCATCGTCAATATCGGGTCGATTCACGCGCTCGTTGCATCCAAGTACAAGTCTGCCTACGTGGCGGCGAAGCACGGCTTGATCGGTTTCGGTAAGGTGTTGGCGCTGGAAACCTGCGATGCGGATATCACCATCAACACCGTGTGCCCCGCCTACGTGAAAACACCGCTGGTGGAGCAGCAAATCGCCGCTCAGGCGCGGCAGCACGGCATTAGCGAGGATGAGGTGGTTAACAATATTATGCTGGCGCCGATGCCGAAAAAAGCGTTTATCGGCCTCGATGAAATCGCCCATGCGGTGCGTTTCCTGCTGGCGGATGAAGCGCGTAATATTACCGGCCAGGCGATCGTGCTGGACGGCGGCTGGACGGCGCAATAGGAGGAAATCATGGCTGGATTTGACAAGGTAGTGAAGGATTACGCCGAGGCGATGGCGGGTCTTTCCGACGGCATGACGGTGATCGCCGGCGGCTTTGGCCTGTGCGGTATTCCCGAAGGACTAATAGCCCAGATAAAGCAGCTGGGGTGTCGCGACCTGACCGTGGTGTCGAACAACTGCGGGGTCGACGGATTCGGCCTCGGGATTTTGCTGGAAGACAAACAGATACGCAAAATGGTGGCCTCCTATGTCGGTGAAAATGCTCTGTTTGAGCAGCAGCTGTTGTCGGGAGAGCTGGAAGTGGAGCTTACTCCCCAGGGCACGCTGGCGGAAAAAATGCGCGCCGGCGGCGCGGGCATTCCGGCATTTTATACCGCCACCGGGGTCGGTACGCCGGTCGCCGAAGGGAAGGAGACAAAATCCTTCGGCGGACGGGACTACCTGCTCGAGCCGTCGATTACCGGAGACTTTGCCATCGTCAGGGCCTGGAAGGCGGATCGCTACGGCAACTGTGTGTATCGTCATACCGCCATGAATTTCAACCCGATGGCGGCGACGGCGGGCAGAATCACCGTGGTGGAGGCGGAGGAGATCGTCGAGCCGGGTGAGTTGGAGCCCAGCCAGATCCATACGCCGGGGATCTATGTTGACCGGGTGATTCTGGGGCAATTTGAAAAACGTATCGAGCGGGTGACCACGCGGGAGGAAAACTGATGGCTTTAACGCGCGAACAGATCGCCATGCGGGTGGCGAGAGAACTCAAGGACGGATATTACGTCAATCTGGGGATCGGGATCCCGACGCTGGTGGCCAATTATGTGCCGAAGGGCATCGACGTGATGTTGCAATCGGAAAATGGTTTGCTCGGTATGGGGCCCTATCCGCTGGCCTCGGAGGTCGATGCCGATATGATCAACGCGGGCAAGGAAACCGTCACCGCGGTGAAAGGGGCGGCGATTTTCAGCTCTGCGGAGAGTTTCGCCATGATCCGCGGCGGTCATGTCGACCTCACAGTCTTGGGGGCCTTTGAGGTCGATCAGCAGGGCAATATCGCCAGCTGGATGATCCCGGGCAAGCTGGTAAAGGGAATGGGCGGCGCGATGGACCTGGTCGCCGGGGCAAAAAACATCATCTGCACCCTGACCCATGCCAACAAGCACGGGGAATCCAAGCTGTTGACCCATTGTTCGCTCCCGCTCACCGGCGTCGGTTGTATTAATAAGGTGATCACCGACCTGGCGCTGCTGGAAATTCGCGACGGTGCATTTCACCTGCTGGAACGTGCACCGGGGGTGAGTGTGGAAGAAATCGTCGCCAAAACGGCGGGCAAGCTGGTGGTGCCTGCGTTGGTACCGGAAATGGAATTTGCATAAGCGTAAAACTTACTTACATTTTAGCTCATGCGCCTGGCGCCAAAATAGGTCATGCTGGGCGCAATGACGAAATGGAGGAAGCAAAATGCAGTGTCATGAAATCGATTACGAAATCATCGGCGAATCGATGCAGATGGTGGAAGTGGAGCTCGACCCGGGTGAAACCGTGATCGCCGAGGCGGGCGCCATGAATTACCTCGAGGACGGTATCAGTTTCGAGGCCCGCATGGGCGATGGTTCCGACGTCAACCAGGGCTTTATGAGCAAGCTGTTCAGCGCCGGCAAGCGGATGATCAGCGGCGAATCCCTGTTTATGACGCATTTCACCAACCAGGGGCACGGCAAGAAACGGGTCGCGTTTGCTGCACCCTTTCCCGGTTCGATTATTCCGCTGAATATGGCCGAGCTCGGCGAACAGGTTTACCTGCAAAAGGATTCTTTCTTGTGTGCCGCCAAGGGCACACGGGTCGACATCGCGTTTCAGCGCCGCCTCGGCGCCGGTTTTTTCGGCGGTGAAGGGTTTATCCTCGAGCATCTCAAGGGAGACGGCATGGCCTTTGCCCACGCCGGCGGTACCGTGGTGCGCAAGGAACTGAAGGGTGAAACCCTGAAACTGGATACCGGCTGTGTGGTCGGTTTTACCGCGGGGATCGATTTCGATATCGAGCGGGTCAAGGGGTTGCGTTCCATGTTCTTCGGTGGTGAAGGCTTGTTTCTGGCAACCCTGAGCGGCCACGGCAGCGTCTGGATCCAGAGCCTGCCGTTCTCACGTCTGGCCGATCGGGTGCTGGAACATGCGCCCAAGGCCGGCGGCGCACGTCAGGGCGAAGGCTCCATTCTCGGCGGTCTCGGCGATCTGATCGACGGCGATTGATGGCGGCGGGTGTCAGAGTCCGCCCAGTCGGCAAATATGTGTCCACTCTTGTTCGTTCACCGGCATGATCGACAGTCGGTGAGCGCGCTTGAGCGGAAGTTCGCTGATCTGCTCGTCACTCTTTATTTTCTGCAGGCTGACCGGTTTCGGCAGGTGAGCCTGGTAGCGGATGTCTACCGAAAACCAGCGCGGCACCTCCTCGCTTGCCTTGGCATCATAATAATCGCTTTGCAGGTCGAACTGGCTCGGATCCGGGTAGGCCTCACGCACCACTTCCGCAATTCCGACCACGCCCGGCTCCTTGCAGCTGGAATGATAGATAAACACCCGGTCGCCCGTTTTCACCTCATCGCGTAAAAAATTGCGCGCCTGATAATTGCGCACGCCGTCCCACAACGTGGTGCTTTCCGGGGCATTTTTCAGGTGATTGATGGAAAAAGTATCGGGTTCGGTTTTAAACAACCAATACGCCATGGCGGTTCCTGTCTGATTCGGTGTAAGTAGTGCTATTGTATAGTATTATTCCCCGGTT
>JBNKEN010000109.1:0-10655 GCA_050288805.1 Pseudoalteromonas sp. | reverse complement strand
TTCCTGAATATACTCTCCGCGCAGCACCTGCTCCAGGCTGGCTTCGAAGCCGTCGGGACTGAGATCGGTTAAAAAGCCAAGATTGCCCCGGTTGACCCCGATCACCGCCACATTAAACCGCGCCAGTACGCGGGCCGCACCGAGCATGTTGCCGTCGCCGCCGACCACGATGGCCAAATCTGCGCGTTCACCGAGCGTGACCAGCTCAACCAGGCTTGCTGCGTCCAACTCGTCGAGGTCTTGCCCTACGCGTTCCTCTACCAGTACCTCATAGCCGAGCGCCGTCAAAAACGCGTAAAGGCGCTTTAGCGTCGTTGCCGCGCCCTCGTGATTGGGTTTACCTATCAGACCAATAGTGTTAAAAGTAGGCTTCATAAAGTCGACGTGTCATGCCGTTGAAAGTTAAAGTATAACAAGTAATTAGAATCAGTGATATGCGGTGTGCCTAATTCGGCCGCAAAGACTATTTTTCTGCTGTATGACGCTTGAAATCAGGTTTTCCGACGCCATATAAGAAGTATGAAACTGACACCCCGCGATCAACAAATTTTTACCGCCGTGATGAGCCTTTACTGTGACGGCGAAGGGCATCCCGTTGCCTCGAGCAAAATAGCCGGGCAAAAGGGCATGGCCGTGTGCTCTGCCACGGTGCGAAATGCCATGGCCCGGCTGGAAAAGCTGGGCCTGTTGTTTTCACCCCATACCTCCGCAGGGCGGGTGCCGACCAGCGAGGGCTTTCGCTACTGGTTTGATGAATTTTTTACCCTGGATCAAACCGCGCTTTATTGGCAACCGGCCCAGTCCCAGTTGGTGGAATTGGCACACGCCCTGAGTCAACGCTATCAGGCCTGTTGTTGCGTGGGTTTGCCGCAGGCGTCAAACCAGCAGGTGTTTCGTGTCGAGGTACTTGATTTCGACAGCCAGCACTGGCTGGTGCTGCTTATCGACCGGGCCGGGCAAAGCAACAACATTCCTATCAATAAACCCGCCGAGGCCAATGAAAGCATTCGTTGCCAATTTGCGCTCTGGCTGAATACGGTGTTTGCACAGCAAAGCCTGATGGAAGGTCTGCACAGGATGCGCGCCATGGCGAGCACCGCGCCCATGTTTTGCCACGGTTCGCTGGCACAGTGGACGAGAGAGCTCAGCAACAAGCTGGGGTCCGACAACAGCATCGTGGTGGGCGAGAATTACCTCTACCAGTTTGCCGACAGCCCGGGTCACCTTTTCAATATTGGCACGCGTTTTATCCATTACGTCGAAGACAAGCTGGCGTTTAAAAACGGTCTGGCGGTGCTCGACGGTGCAAGTTTGCCGTTCGAGCATTTCGAAAACCTGCTGGTCGTCAGCCTGCCGTATTTCGTCAACCAACAATACCAGAGTCGCTTTTGTATCATTTGTGCAAAAACGGCCGAAATAGAAGCCCTGATCCATGAATTTGATGTATTCGAATAAGTCACGACTTGAATCTTGAAATTACATCCCCATAATTACCCGCAGTTGTAAAGAATCGGAGAATTTTGTATGTCGGAGCAAAACAACGCCCCAGAAAATGAAGTCGAAAACCTGGAGACGGTGGAGCAACAGGCACCTGAGACACAAGGCCAAAACACCGAAGAAATGAGCGTTGAAGCCGAAATCGCCGTGCTGCACAGTGAACTGGAAGCAGCCAAGCAGACCATCGCTGAGCAAAAGGACAGCGTAGTGCGCGCCGCCGCCGAGGTTGAAAACATGCGTCGCCGCGCAGCTCAGGATGTTGAAAAAGCGCATAAATTTGCGCTTGAAAAGTTCGCAAATGAATTGCTGCCGGTGATCGACAACCTGGAGCGCGCGATCGAGTTTTCAGATAAGGAAAACGAAACCCTGAAGCCGGTGCTCGAAGGCATCGAAATGACCGCCAAGAGTTTCGTCGATGCGGTAGCCAAGTTTGGTGTTGACGTAGTGAACCCGCAGGGCGAAAGCTTCAACCCTGAGTTCCACCAGGCGATGTCTATCCAGCCGAGCGCCGACGTTGCGCCTAATACGGTGCTGGCCGTGATGCAGAAGGGCTACACCCTGAACGGTCGCCTGTTACGTCCGGCTATGGTGATGGTTTCAAAAGCGCCGGAATAAGCGCCTGCTTAAAAACCAAAAAAGCCTGGCATCAGCCGGGTTTTTTTGTTACTGCTATTCTTAATAACGCTGTCGCTTCAGCCTTCTTCGCTGCCAATACTGGGTGGCGATGGTGAGCAGTACGGCGGCGAACATCAGGCTCGAAAACGGTAAGGTTCCCTCTGCATGCAGCAAGGCGAGCAAGGGACCCACGAGCGCACCGCTGCCGAAACGCAGGGTGCCGATAACTGCCGTTGCGGTGCCCGAGTTCTTTTCAAACGCCAGTAGAATCAGCGCGTCTGCATTGCTGGCGATCACCCCGAGGCTCAGCATCAGGGGGGCTATGCTGAAGACGATAAAATAGAGCGACAGCGCAAGCAGGCTGAACAGCAAAAGAAGACTCGAGCTCATCAACGCAAGCAGCAGTCCCCAGTAAAGCATCCTGCGCGATCCCAGGCGCGGCACCAGCCGGGTGTTGAGAAAATTGCCCGCCATCAGGGCGATGACGTTAAACGCGAACAGCACCCCGAAAAACTGCTCCGACACCTTAAAATAGTCAAGGTAGATATAGGAAACCGACGTCAAAAAACAAAAAAACGCAAACGACACCAGCATGGAAGTCAGTATATCGGCCCGGGCATCCGGGCTGCCGAGCACGGTTTTATAGCTGTTGAAAAACAGCGCCAGCCCCTTAAGCGGGCTTTTGTAGATAGGGATATCCGCCAGATGCGTTTGCACCAGGACTAAAACCAAAAACGCGTAGCCTGCAAGCACCAAAAAAATAGCCTGCCACGCGGCAAGGCCCAAAATCAGCGAACCGATTGAAGGGGCCAAAAGGGGAGCCACCATCATGATCATCGATACGTACGACATCCCCTTGGCGGTGTTGTGCTGGTAAACATGGCGAATGATCCCCGGCACCACCACGGTAGCCGCCGCACCGGTAAAGGCCTGCACGGCGCGCAGCGCCCAAAACAGGTGAATATCCTGGCAGAACGCCAAAAGCACCGAACTGATACCGAAAAACAGCAGGCCGAAGCGGGCCAACTTGCGTCTGCCGAACTGATCTGCAAGCGGGCCGAATACCAGCATGCCGAGGGCATAACCGGCGAGGTAAATACTGAGAGAAATCTGTACATTCGGCATCGAGGTGCCAAGTGAATCTGCCAGCACCAGCATGGCAGGGAGGTACATATCGATGGCCAGCGGCGTGATAGCGACTATGCTCGCAAGCAGGGGAAGTAATATTCTGGTATTGACGGGGGTCGAATCGTCCATTAAATGCTCACGCCGAGGGAAAGAGCAAAATTATACCACGATGTGATGATTAATCATCTTAACGAGTCTTGGCGTTGGCTGGCGAACGTCCTTTATTTTTTCATGTATTAGTTCATCCTTCTTAGGTTTAAGTGGTTTTGCTACAATGGGTACGAATCTGTGTTGCTCTACAACGCATTAAGCTTGGACAGAACATGGAACCTGATAACAAAAACAACACCGGTAGATGGAAAATGAATAAACAAAAAAATGCACGGAAGATGATCGGGCGCTCGTTTGTTGCCAGCGCATTCCTTACATTGTTGGGCTGTAATGACAACACCAATAAAGCGCAAGAAGAGCAGGTGGATGCAAGGGAGCAGCTAACCATTGAAGTGCGGGAGCTGGTAACAATAAATGAATTAGCGGGCCTGACACGCTTTAGCTCTGCACTGCCGTCGCATGATGCGCCGATCGCCCTGTTGGGTAAGCAGTTGTTTTTTGCCAAGTCCTTAAGCGGCGACATGGACACGGCCTGTGCCAGTTGTCATCACCCGTTTCTGGGGGGCGGCGACGACCTTTCACTTTCAATCGGCGTAGGCGCGGTGCAACCCGATTTACTCGGTCCGGGCCGTGAACACGATCCAAGTGCCTATCATGCGGACGGCGGGCCGACCGTGCCGCGCAATGCCCCCACCACCTTTAACATTGCGTTTTATAACAGAACCTTGTTTCATGACGGGCGCGTGCAAAGCCTGGCCGCAGAAGAAAGCCTTAATGGTTTTGAACAGCCGATTCGTACCCCAGACACTGCATTTGGCAACCTGGATGCAAGCGCAGGCAGCAACCTGACGGCGGCGCAGGCGCGTTTCCCGGTTACTTCATCGGAGGAGATGCGTGGATTCAATTTTGCTAACGGTGAATCGAACCAGACGTTACGTGAAATGCTGGCCGCACGACTTCGGGGAGAAACCGGCGAACTGGCCGAAAACCATTGGCTGGAAGCGTTTTCCGCCGGATTTGGTGTGTCGCCCGATGAGGTTAACCCCGCAGAACTCATCACCTTTGACAATATCGCGTTGGCCTTGGGCGAATACCAGCGCTCACAGGTGTTGATCGATTCACCCTGGAACCGCTTTGTCGCCGGTGATGATCTGGCCCTTGAAGAGGATCAGTTAAAGGGAGCAAAACTGTTTTATATCTCCCAGGCCGAGGGCGGGTTTGGCTGTGTTTCCTGTCATACCGGGGACTTTATGACGGATGAAGCGTTTCACGTTATCGCCATGCCTCAGGTGGGCCGCGGCAAGGGGAACGGTGACACGGGAACGGAGGATTTTGGTCGCTACCGGGAAACGCAGAATGAAGCAGATCGTTTCGCCTTCAGGACACCTCACCTGACCAACGTGGAAATGACCGGCCCGTACGGTCATGACGGTGCATTCTTAAGCCTGGAAGAGGTGGTGCGGCATCATCTTAACCCGGAGGCTTCAATTGCTAATTACGATCCGAGCGCTATTCAGAGCGGGATCCAGACAAGCTACTGGCTGGAAAACAGCAACCGGGCATTGGATAAATTGAATTCCCTGATTGCAGAAGGTAATTCTAAGCTTGCTCCGGTGCAGTATACCGACGAGCAAGTAGGCTACGTGGTCGCCTTTCTTAAGGCGCTCACCGATCCGTGTACAAAAGATCGGGAATGCCTTAACAAATGGGTGCCGAGCGCCGAACAGGACGCAGACAACACCCTGCTGATGGCGCAGTTCCAAGACTGATAGTTGCAAATATTCAGGCCGCCCTCTTAACCTTGAACGGGCGGCTCCTTCAGCGCTGCATTTACTGTTTCCCTTAATCTCTTTATTATTATGGCCTTGTGCTCAGCCATTTCATGCAAGGACTATTCGATGAAAAAATTAGCGGTTTTGGCCGTTTGTTCGGCCCTGGTGGTGGGCTGTAAAACGTCGCCGACCGGGCGTACCCAGATGACCATGTATTCTCCGGCGCAAATGCAGCAACTGGGTCAGGCCAGTTTCGAGGAAATGAAAAAACAGCAAAAGGTGAATAAGGACGCGGCCTTGAATGCCTACGTCAGTTGCGTGGCGGACAAAATTACCGCCGAGCTGCCCGGGCAATATGCCCAGCAGCAATGGGAAGTGGTGGTCTTCGAAGAGCCGAGCGCCAACGCTTTTGCGCTACCCGGCGGAAAAATCGGGGTGCATACCGGGTTGTTGAAGGTGGCGACCAACCAACACCAGCTTGCCGCCGTGTTGGGCCATGAGGTGGGCCATGTCATCGCCGAGCATGCCAACGAACGGATCTCCCGTCAGGCGCTGTTGCAAACGGGTATGCAGATAGCCGGTACAGTACTGGATATGAACCAGGTGTCTTATCGCAACGAAATCATGCAGGGGCTGGGCCTCGGCGCCCAGTTCGGCCTGGTGTTGCCGTTCAGCCGCACCCATGAATCGGAAGCCGATGGCGTTGGCCTGGATTTAATGGCGCGAGCGGGCTTCGATCCGCGCGAGTCGGTGGCGCTGTGGCAAAACATGATGGCGGCAGGCAGCGGCGCTCAGCCCGAGTTCTTGTCGACTCACCCGGCACCGCAAAACCGTATCGGTCACTTGCAGCAGGAAATGGATAAGGCGCTGACCCTTAAAAAGAGCGCAAACTCGGCGGGCAAACGGCCGAATTGTACGCGCTGAGAAAGGCAATAAAAAACCCGGGCAAGCCGGGTTTTTCTTTATTTGGGTCGGGTGATTAATCGGCACGACCCATAAATTTGTTTTCCGAGGTGTTGATTCGGATCTTGTCACCGGTTGAGATATGCTCAGGCACCTGAACTACCAGACCCGTGGTCATGGTTGCCGGTTTGGTGCGGGCGCTGGCTGAGGCGCCTTTCATAGACGGTGACGTGTCTTCGATCACCAGTTCAACGCTTGACGGCAAATCCAGCGACACCGCGCGGCCTTCAACGATCACCGCCAGTACACCCTTGGTTGACTCGTCGATGTACAGCAGTTGCTCTGCAATACCGTCTTTGTTCATGTGATAAGGGGTGTAGTCCTCGTCGTCCATAAAGACGTATTCGTCACCGTCGACGTAGGAGAACATCACCGGACGGCGGGTCAGATCCGCCAGTTTCAACATTTCTTCCGCTTTGAAGGTTTCGTCAACCTTGCCGCCGTCGACCACATCATACATACGCATGCGGTACAGGCTGCCACCGGCGCGGCCCTGAGGTACCGAACGTTCGATGTCGCGAACGATCATCACGCGACCGTTGTATTCGATCGCGGCGTGTTTTTTAATTTCACTTGCCTTTGGCATAACAATGCTTCCTAAAAAAATCCGATGCAGAAATTACCACGAAGCCGGGATTGCGCCAAGGGGAATGGGCATCAGAAATAAAAAAAGCCCGAAAATCGGGCTTTAGAAGTGGCTTCTGCGGAGAGGGCTCAGTGCTGGCCCTGCGATTGGCCGGTCGCTGTTTGTTTCTGAAACTCTATGCCCTCAAGCGTTACACCCTGCACCGAACCCTTATCGATATTAAATCTGGCAACGGCCCCGGAACGGGGGGAATAGGCATAGCGAACCATGTTCTCGGAGGTATAGCCCGAGAGACGGCTGTGAACCTGGCCCCAGTGGAGCATCAACGCATTTTCCTGATCCCCTGTTATCTGCAGTCTGCCGAACAGGGGATGAGAATAGTCGCCCGCATAGGCGCTTTTTTCCAGGCTCAGTTGCAGCGGCCGTGCGGCCAGTTTGGCCTTGTGCCCGGCTATCCCTTTTTTAAGCCCCGCAATTTGGCCGCCGAGCTCGGTGGCTTTTTCCCGGCTGAGTTCACGAATGTCTTCACCGAGTAACGCGCTGTAGGCCAGTTCGGCGATATGGGCGGTCACCTTGATGCTCGCCATATCCTCGTTGTTGAGGACGATAAGGCCCGCCTTAAGCTCGGGCATGAACGACATATGGGCGTGAGTTCCGGCGTAGCTGCCGAGGTGATGCAGCATGCGCTGGCCCTTAAACTCCCCGGTATACCAACCGTAGGCATAGCCGTCGCGGCTGAGGTTTTCAAACCGTGACCGGGTCTCGACCTGTTTGGTCAGGGCTTTTTCTACGGCGTTTTTGGCAAGTGTAGGACGGCCGTCCAGTTTGCCGTGTTCCATCAATACCCGTAAAAAGGACGCCAGATCGCCTGCGCTCGCCAGTAAGCCACCGGCCGCATGCATGGTTTCGTCGTGCTTACGGATGGAAAGGGGACGGGCCGGATCATCCGCCATCAGCGAATAGGGCTCGGCCGTTGGCCAATGCCTTTCTGTTGCCGTGGAAACGTAGGGAGAGGTGTGAGTGAGGCCGAGCGGGTTAATGATGCGATTTTCTATGCTTTGTTGCCAGCCGATATGGCGGGTTTGCTGTTGCCAGATGCCGAGCAGTTTATAGCCAAAATTGCTGTAGTCAAAGTCCTGCTGTTCTTTGAATGTGGTGTAGGGGGCACCCAACATGGCCGGTTCGGTTGCGGGCGTATGCAACCCTGAATAGGCCAGGGCCGTTGTAAGGGGATCGTTACTGAGGCCGCTGGTGTGGGTTAACAATTGCGCTGCCGTTACTCGCTTTTTGATCTCGTCATCCAGTGGCAGGGCGGGAAACATATCGGCCAGGGTGGCCTGGCTGTCGAACTGGCCCTCGGCCTCTGCAAGCAGCAGCGACAGGGCATAGAAGGGCTTGGTGGTTGAGGCGATATAAAACGCCGTTTCCTCATTCACCGGCCGTCGCTTTTCGATATCGGCGTAGCCGAATCCCTTGCTGTATACTACCTGGCCGTCCTTGATCATCACAACGGCCGTGCCGAAAGGCAGCCCGACAATGTCTCGAGAGGACTCAATATAGTTGCTGAGCGCCGGGTATGCGTCGGGGGCGGGCTGTTCGGCCTTTCCCGGCAGGCTTATCGCCATCAGCAACAGGACGATCCGTTTTAACATTTTAATTCTCCTTTGCATAAAAGAGAACAAAACAGCAAGCATAATGCCAATGGTTAATCTATTGATTTAATTTAAAATAAATAACATTCGACACGCGGTGATGGGATTGTTGACCATAGGATGGTGAAAATGCCTAACGATTGGCGGGCAAATGTAACGTGGCTGTCGCCCCGTCAGAGCGTAAAACGGGGCTGCGCTGTCCCGTGCTGTGACCGTTTTAAACTTTGTGGCGGCGCAGGGCGATGATGCCGATGGCGGTCAATGCCAGAATAAAGCAATAGAAGGAGGAGCTTGCCACTTGCCAGGGACTGATCTTGAAGGTCGCGCCGAGCAGCAGGGCCTGGGCACCGTATGGCAGCGAGCCCTGCATGACGCAGGCGAAAATATCCAGCAGGCTGGCCGAACGTTTGGCCGGGATCTCGCCGTCGTCCGCCAGCTTTTTCGCAATCGGCCCGGCCACGATGATCGATACCGTGTTGTTGGCGATACACAGGTTGGATACCATCACCAGCACGGCAATGCCGAGCTGATCGGCGACCTTGCGGTTCCATTTGGCGACAACCGAGGTGATGGCCTGAACCTTGGCGGCGATGAAATCCAGTCCGCCGTTTTGCCGAATAAACTCGGAAAGCCCGCCGATGAACATAGAAAGCAGGAAGATCTCCTGCATTTCGGCAAAGCCCTTGTAGATATCTTTGACAAATGCCGCGCCCTGATAGTCAACCGTAAAGCCCATCAGGCCGGCAAACACAATACCGCTTAGCAGCACCACGAAGACGTTAAGCCCTATCACCGCAAGCACCAGGATAAACAGGTAGGGTAATACCAGCAGCCAGTCGAATTCCTTCACTTCCACGGCTTGCGGCGCCGGGGTTAAAAAGAGCAACAAGCACACCGTAAAGATTGCCGCTGGCAGGGCGATTTTCAGGTTTTCGCGAAACTTGTCCTTCATTTCACAGCCTTGCGTACGGGTGGCGGCGATGGTGGTGTCTGAAATCACCGACAGGTTATCGCCGAACATGGCGCCGGAGACCACGGTGCCGGCCATCAGCGCCGGATCGATACCGGTTTTCAGCGACACCGCGTAGGCGATGGGGCCGATGGCGCCGATGGTGCCCATGGACGTGCCCATGGCGGTGGAGACGACGGCCGCGATCAAAAACAACCCGGGCAGCAACAGCGAGGGCGGGATCAGGGAGAGGCCCGCATTGACCACCGCATCGACACCGCCGGTAGCACCGGCCACCGCCGAAAAGGCCCCTGCCAGCAGGTAAATCAGGCACATGGTGATGATGTTGCTGTGGCCCGCACCCTTAATAAAGGTTTCAACGGAATGATTGATGGTGTTTCGGTTCAGTACAAACGCCAGCACGATGGCGGGCAAGATGGCCACGGGGGCGGGGAGCTGGTAGAACGCGTAATCCACGCCCTGCGATTGCAGGTACAACCCGGCGCCGAGAAACAGGCCGACGAAGGTTAAAAGGGGAAGCAGCGAGAGCTTGGCTCGCAATGTGTTATATCCGGACTGCATGTGTATCCTCTTCAAGTAACATAGTAACAGCCGGTATTCCTACTTAGCTGCATTTCGATTTTCACCACACAGATTGAACCGGTGACAGAAGATCAGCGCCCGCAAGCCAGAGACCAAATCGGCGCTTCAAGTTACGGGGCAGGTAAGGGCTCCGCAATTTTGGGTGTGCAAATGTATAGATGGCTAAACCTTTTGTCAATCTGTTATTATTGTTTTCATTCTCACCCGACGTAATAGCCGTATTTTCCGATAAATTTTCGAAAATCGGCCGGTTTGCCGTTTGGGTATCTTGACCAACTTATATAAAATCATTCCAAACAGTCAATAGGTTTACATCATTATGAAACGGATTGGGATTCTGGGTGCCAACGGGCGCATGGGGCAGGTGCTGTGTGAAGCAACTCTTGGCGATGACAACAGCGCACTGGCGGCGGCCTTTGTCCGTACCGGTTCGCCCCTGTTGGGAGTCGGGGTGCGGGAGCTGGTTACGGGCATGCGCGATGAACTGGTTTTCAGCGAGCCGCGCAGTTCAGCCTTTAAAGAACTGGATGTCGTTATCGACTTTACCCTGCCCGGCGGCATGCGCCAGCATCTGGCGCTGGCGCTGGAAAGTGCCACCCCCATGGTGATCGGCACCACGGGTTTAAACGACGATGATATGGCGGCGCTCGAGCAAGCTGCTAAGCTTATTCCCATCGTATTTTCCCGCAATTACAGTGTCGGGGTGAATCTGCTGCTCAACCTGGTGCAAACCGCTGCCACCAAGTTCGGCGACGACATGGACATAGAAATCTTTGAAG
>JBNKEN010000108.1:0-3011 GCA_050288805.1 Pseudoalteromonas sp. | reverse complement strand
TTCCAGTTTTTCCAACAGCGAATAGGGCATCGAGGAAGACTCCCGGTTATCGTGCCAGTAATCGCTGCCTGTGCGCTGCGACAACACATAATGCAGCTTAAGAAACTCGATCAAATGTTGCCAGCGGTAGCTGAATGTTTGATTGTAGCGCTGAGAAACCAAGGCCATGCCAGCCTGATCGTTCGGCAGCTGCTCGGCGATGAATTTGGCTCCGAGCTCTATCATCACCAGGGCCGATGCCTCGAGGGGTTCGATGAACCCCGCCGCCATCCCTACCGCCACACAGTTGTGGTGCCAAAACGTTTCCCGGTAACCCGGTCTGATGTTGATCTTACGCATATCCAGCTTATCGGCCGACACCCCGATATAACGGGCCAGCGCCGCCTCCGCCTGTGCGTCGCTGCCGTGCGCCGAGGAATAAACATAGCCGACCCCGCGGCGGGTCTGCAGCCCGATATCCCAGATCCATCCCGCGGCCTGCGCCGTCGACAGGGTGGCGGACGCAATCGGCGCATCGGCCGACGGATAGGGCACCTGAACGGCCAGGGCCGTATCATTGAACAAAATATGCTTTTGCTCTTTAAACCCGATACCGTAGTGCCCGCCTAGCAACAAAGATGCAAACCCGGTGCAATCGATAAAGAGATCGCCGGCAACCTCGCCGTGAAGCCGTGTACCGAGCGACGAAATAGGGGCATCCTTGGCGCCGTTAATACTCGTTACCTCATCGACCAAATGACGGACCTTGAGCTTGTCGACACAATGACGTTGCAACAGTTCGACAAATTTTCCGGCATCCAGGTGATACCCATAATTATTAACGAAGGCATATTCGGGGGTGGCGATCTGTTTCGGCGCCCGACCCAGCTCGATCAACACAGGTTGAGGCGATACGGCATGGGCAAACGGGATTTTTTCGTGATGGCCAAACCAGTATCCGGCCAGGTCGAACTCATTGCCCGCTGCAGGCGGCGAAAACGGGTGATGATATCGATCGCTCACCCCACCGTCACGCCAGCCGCAAAACAAGGAGCCTTGCTTGAAACTGGCGTTGCAAGTGCGGAAAAACTCGGTTTCAGCGATGCCGATCCTCTCCAGGGTGGCGCGCATTGAAGGCCAGGTGCCTTCCCCCACCCCGATGTGGGCAATACGATCCGATTCAATCAGGGTGACCTGAATACTTTTGTCAGGGGCATACTCTGCGGCAATTAAACCCGCCGTCAACCATCCGGCACTGCCGCCGCCGACAATCACTATGTTCCTCACAGGAGTATTCATATGTACTTCACTCATTACTTCATCATGCTGACCAGTCGGTCCGCTAAAGGAACGGTAGCCTGCAAAACAGGCTACCGTCCACCTTATGACGGCTGCCGCTTAAAAGGTATAACGTAAACCAATGTTGAAACGACGACCGGTTTGCGTCAGGTTGGCTAACTGATGAACGGAACGCTCATGCATTCGGGTATACTCATTCGTCAGGTTGATCCCTTCAAAGAATACGGTCAATTTTTCTGTCGCCTCATAGCTGACATTAAAATCCCATTGTCCATATTCTTCAACATAAAGCGGATTCTGCAAACCCAGGTAGTTCACCGTTGAGGCCAGGAACTCGTCGCGCCAGTTGTAGGCCAAGCGCGCCTGAATACCGTCCTTATCGTAGAACGCGATCAGGTTATAGGTATCACTCATTCCCAACAGGGCGAACTGCGCTTCCTGACTGGCGTTATCGTAATCGAAGTCACCGTCCACGAAGGTGGCGTTTGCTATCACACCGAAGCCGGATTCACCGAACATGTGCTGCACCGCAAGTTCCCAACCGTCCAGCGTCGCCTTATCCTGGTTGACCGGAATGGTGATATCAAACACCGCGGCCGCATCGTCACCGGCTATACCCAGAATTTGCCCCAGTTCGTTGACCGTTTCCGGGTAATGAGTCTGAATGTATTCGCGGATCGCCGTGTTGTCGTTGCCGACGGCAGCCAGGGCTTCTTGATAACGAGCGCCTTGAGCCGGATGAGGCAGGTTGAAGGTCGGTTCAGACACGATATCGCGACCGATAAAATTCTTGCTGTCTTTGTAGAAGTAGCCCACCGACGCATAGCTGCCTTCGTCGTAGTACCACTCGAAGGACAGATCATAGTTGGTCGATTCGAACGGTTCGAGATCCGGATTTCCGCGCGAGCCGGTTCCGCCGTTGATGCGCACCAGCGAGTTCAGCGTTTGGCCGCCCTGGATGTCGGCATAGCTAGGACGGGCAAGAGTCTTACTGATTGAGGCGCGAAGTTTGACGTCATCGACGACCTCGATATCAAAGTCGACACTCGGCAGAACGTTTTTATAATCGCCTTTCAGTTCGGTAAACGCCTGCTCTCCGGTCGCTATCAGGTTGAACTCGTTATCACCGGCCCAGGCAATATTGCTGTAGGTCGGCACCAGGGCGCGCGAGGTCACGTCGGTTTCTTCATAGCGAACGCCGAACGACAGGTTGTAGGGCTTGCTGCCCAATTCGCCGCTCAGGTTTAGTTGCACGTAGGCCGCCATGATTTCTTCCTTGGTGCGGCGATCCGTGGTCATATCCGACGAGGCGCAGAAAGAGCTGCCGCAATCACCTACCCCGCCAAGAACACCATAGGTTTCATGGGCAATGGCGCGAATGGCGTCGAAATCCCAACGTAAAAACTCGGCGAGCAGGTTAGGATCATCGCTGCCGGAGGCATCGAATTTATCACCTATCGTATCCAGCTCGAACAGCGACAAATCGAGATCGCCGGCTTCGCCCACACCACCCCAGTTATCCTGCTGGACGTTGGAGAAGGCCGAGCGGTTGTTCATTTCCGAAGAGCTGATGCCGAAATCGATGCTCTCTACTATGCCATCATCGAACACATAACTTCCGCGCAGCTGTGCCTGTTCAATATCGCTCTTCATCTGGCTGTTGCGGAACGAACTTCCGGTAACGCGCATATCGGCGGCGCTGATCGCATTCCCCCCTTCAGGGAAGGTAATGC
>JBNKEN010000107.1:0-3780 GCA_050288805.1 Pseudoalteromonas sp. | reverse complement strand
GACCACCACACTCATTGGCAATATCAATTGTATTCCAAGTCACACGCGGATCATGAATGATTTTCTCACCCGGGCTTTTCTGTAAAAATGCCTCAGCCAGAAGGCCAACAATGTAATAACCTTCGATAAACTCGCCTTTTTCATCAAATAGAAAACAGCGGTCAAAGTCGCCGTCCCACGCAATGCCAAAATCAGCACCATGCTCTTTTACGGCTTCGCTTGTTGCACTTCTATTTTCTGGTAACAGTGGGTTTGGAATACCATTTGGAAACGTAGGGTCCGGCTCATGAAATACTTTTATGAATTCAATAGGAATATTTACATCGGAAAATTGACGCTCAATTTCGTCGACTACGTGCCCTGCGGCACCATTTCCTGAATTAACAACTAACTTAAGTGGTTTTAAAGCATGAATGTCGATGTACTGAAAATAATGTTCAACCAACTCAGAAGTAATATTTTTATTTGTTAGCTTTCCTTTTTTGGTAGAAGCACTCGGTTCCTTTAACCATGGTTGCTGTTCCGCTATGGCTTTTATATCAAAAAGTCCCGTATCACCACTAACAGGTCTCGCATCCGCTTGCACCAACTTCATTCCATTGTAATCTATAGGATTATGTGAAGCTGTAACCTCAATAGCCCCGTCTATTGGTAAATGAAAAGCTGCAAAATATGTTTCCTCTGTTCCTGTTAAGCCAAGGTCGATCACATCTACCCCTGCATCACAAAGACCTTTAGCCACAGACAGCTTTAAAGACTCACTTGTTTCACGTGCGTCTCCCCCTACCGCAACCGTTTTAGGTTTGAAATACTCGCCATAAGCCCTACCAATACGGTATGCAACGTCATCATTTATCTGACTGCCTAATTGGCCCCGAATATCATATGCCTTAAAGCAAGACAGTTGTTCCATAGTTGCTCTCTATTATTATGGTTATTTATCTTCGCCCGGTATGCTACCATGAAGTTCAAAGCCTTAGAAATAGGCCTTGGACCGGCAATATTGCGATAAACAAATATTTCTACTTACTCAGCGTCCTTGCAGCGAAAACCTAAGTAAAACGTTTTCACCGCTGCAAACAGAGATGATTTTATTTGCTGAGAATGTTCATTATCACGTTCTCATAAATGCAATGAACCGAGTTTAATTTTGAAAGTGAGCTTTTATTTACTGTCTCGCCAGCAGTAATTAGATTGAAAATAGCTGTATCTGCAATAAAACATTTAGCTCGCCTCCGATGCTACTCCCGTCCTCGCAATGCATTTATGATTCTCTCGCATGCCTTACCGTCACCGTAGGGGTTGTGGGCAAAACTCATCTTGTCGTAGGCATGCTTATCGTCGATAAGCTCTGAGACTGAATTTACGATCAGCGTCACATCCGTGCCCACCAGCTTAACGGTGCCGGCTGCAACCGCTTCCGGGCGCTCGGTGGTTTCACGCATTACCAACACAGGCTTACCGAGACTCGGCGCTTCTTCCTGCACGCCGCCGGAATCGGTCAGGATCAGGTAAGCGTGATTCATCAGATACACAAAGGGCAGGTAATCTTGCGGAGCAATCAGGTGAACATTCGGCTTGTCGGCCAGCAAACGGTTAACCGGTTCCTGTACATTCGGATTCAAGTGAACAGGGTAAACAAAGTTGTGATCGGGATATTTAGAAGCAAGCTGCGATATAGACTCACAGATACGCTCAAAGCCGCCACCAAAACTCTCGCGACGGTGCCCCGTGATAAGTACGTAAGGCTTATCGATAAGGCCCGCAAACTGCGCCGCCATTTTTTCTTCAACATCCTCTTGCGTCAGTACGGTATTTTTCACATTCAACAGCGCATCGATCACCGTATTGCCGGTGACGACGATATCTTTTTCCTTTACGTGTTCACGTAGTAGATTGTCTTTCGATGCCTGGGTCGGGGCAAAATGCTTGGCCGCCAACACACCGGTAAGGGTCCTGTTGGCCTCTTCCGGCCAGGGGCTGTAGAGGTTGCCCGTGCGTAACCCGGCTTCCACATGACCCACCTTAATCTGCTTGTAAAACGCGGCCATACAGGCGGCCAAGGTGGTGGTGGTATCGCCATGCACCAATACCCAATCGGGCTTGAAATCATCCAGCACGTCACGAAGGCCTAGCAGGATACGGCTGGTTACGTCGTACAGATCTTGCCCCGGCTGCATGATATTGAGGTCATAGTCAGGCTTGATGGCAAACAGCGCCAAAACCTGGTCAAGCATCTCCCGATGCTGTGCCGTTACACATACCCTGGCTTCTATGCCTTCCGCTTCATTCAGCGCCAATACCAACGGCGCCATTTTGATCGCCTCAGGGCGAGTACCGAATACGGTTAAAACTTTCATTTATTTCACCAATAACAAAGCCCACCGAAGTGAGCTTTTAGTTAACCTCCGCACAGGTATCGTTAAAAGATCCCGCGGCTGTCTACGATCACTTTCTTTGCCACTATCTCATGCGGCATCTTTTTGAATTCTTTATGATCTACCAGAATCGCTAATGTATTTGCACGCTCCAGCGCCTGTTCAACCGACACCAGCTCAATCCCCAAGGCACTCAGGGATTCCGGCAATGCCCTGATATTGGGCTCAACGACCAACACTTCTGCAACCCGTTGCTCGGCCAGCATTTTGGTAATATCCAATGCAGGGCTTTCACGCAAATCGTCGATATCCGCCTTGAACGCGATACCGAAACAGGCGATCACCGGCTTTTTAAACTGATCGGCAGCGTCGACGATCTGTTTAAGCACATAATGCGGCTTGGCATCGTTCACCTCACGTGCCTGGCGGATCAGTTTAGCCTCCCGTGGCGCGGAACTTACGATAAACCAGGGATCGACCGCAATACAATGGCCACCGACACCGGGGCCCGGATTGAGAATATTGACTCGGGGATGACGATTCGCCAATTTGATCAATTCCCATACATCGATATGCAGCTTATCGCAGATAATAGAGAGTTCGTTGGCGAACGCGATGTTGACGTCGCGAAACGAGTTTTCCGTCAGCTTCGCCATTTCAGCCGTACGGGCATTGGTCACCAAACATTCGCCCTTAACAAAGGTCTGATAGAGCGCTTCGGCGGCCTCGGAACAAGCGGCCGACATGCCGCCGATTACACGGTCGTTTTCGACCAGCTCGCGCAATACGTGTCCCGGTAATACGCGTTCGGGGCAATGGGCTACCTTGATATCGGCCTTATCACCGGCATCTTGCGGAAAAGAAAGATCGGGACGCGCCTCGGCCAGCCAACCCGCCAGCTTTTCGGTGGCGCCCACCGGCGAGGTGGATTCCAGCACCACCAGATTGCCTTTTTCCAGCACAGGGGCTATCGCCTTGGCCGCCGATTCGATAAAGCTCAGGTCGGCCTGATGGTCATCCTTAAACGGTGTCGGTACGGCCACCATAAATGCATCCGCCGCCTCGGCCTGGGTAGTCGCCTTCAGCTTGCCTGCTTGTACTACGCTGCGCACAACGATATCCAGATCCGGTTCGACTATATGCACATTACCCGCATTGATGGTATCGACCGCATGCTGATTAACATCCACGCCGATCACCTCAATGCCTCGCGACGCGATCACCGCCGCCGTGGGTAAACCGATATAACCTAAACCAAAGACCGAAACTTTGTTGAATTGCACTTGATGTATATCCGTATGAGATAAATGTGGAAATGAAAAGAATTATAGCGGAGTATATGGAGCTAAAACAGTCTCCCCGGCCGTACAAACAAGAAAATGGGCACTTTGTCTAGGGCGTG
>JBNKEN010000106.1:0-6439 GCA_050288805.1 Pseudoalteromonas sp. | reverse complement strand
GGAATCCCTCGTCCGAGGTGTGCGGCGGCAGGGGGATGTGGCTGAGCGCCTTTTTCAGCGCCCGTTTGCCCCAATGGGGATTGGCGTTGCGGATCACCAGCCAGACCCGGTCGCTGCGGTAGGATTTTCCGGCCTTTTTTTCCAGAATACGTGCCAGCGAGTGGACCAGGCGCTTTTGCACCGGTTCGCGGGCCAGGCGCTTGAGTTCGGCGCGGGTCAGGTCGCTGAGTTCGCGACCGAGAATGGCCATGGCTTCCTTTTCGCTGCCGTACAGATGCGCCACCTCGATATCCAGCTGATCTTCGCCCTGGTAACAGCTGACGTCCGGCTTGCTCGGCTGGTTATGCCAGATATGGCGCATCGGGACCCCAAACGCCCGCTCATAAAGGCGTAAAAACAGTTTGGCCGCCCTGTGTTCGAGGGCCAGCTTTTCCCGTTCACTGCTGCTTTGCATGTTGCTCCTGTCGGTTTACTGCAAGGTGTTTATGTGCCGCTCAGCGTCCGCCGTCTTGTGTACCATGGTTTCACCCGAGGATGCGGCGGCAAACCCCAGACGCATTCAATTTACCCTTATAGATGAAAGAGATAAATGTCGAGATTGAACTCAATCTAGCATGGCTGGGAGGCAAGGTAAAAAAAAAGCCGACACGGGGTCGGCCAACCTGCTTAACAACACAATGTATTAAGGAATAACTAACAGGAGTGAACACAAAGATAAGCGGGTTAGAATGAACAGGCGCTTAATTATCAATCACTTTCATGCATTTGCTGGCGTGCATCGCTATTTCAACTAAGCTTTTCATTAAACGACAGCAACCGCGGGAATGCGGCAATTCGATGCAGGCCAAGCTTGAAAACATACTGCTCAGCGTATCCATGTCTCCGGAGCTCGACAGCGGGGATCTGGAGGCGGCAGCGCGGCTGATACTGAATGCCGCCATGGACGGCGTCGGTGCGGCCCGGGCCGGGATATGGGAGCTTACCGAAGAGGGCGACGCCATCGTTTGCCCGTTGCTTATTGATCGCCACAATGCCAATGAACATCAAGACCTGCGCCTGCCGCGCAGCGACTACCCGCAATATTTCAGCGTCCTGGATGTCGAGCGCACCATCCGCGCCGACGACGCCCTGACTCACCCGGCGACCGCCTGCTTTAAGGACTCCTACCTTACGCCACTCGGGATCGGGGCCATGCTGGACACCCCGATTCGCTATCACGGTAAAATGATCGGCATCATCTGCTGTGAACACATAGGGGCGGCGCGTCATTGGCGCGGTGACGAGTGTGCCTTTACCGGGGCCCTTGCGGATCTTTACGGCCGCGCGCTGGCGGCGCGGGAAAGCGCCGAGTACCGACGTCGCCTCGAAGAAGCCAACAGTGCACTCGAGCAGCGGGTCAGGGAACGCACGGGCGAACTTGAAACCAGCCTTGAGCACCAAAAGGCGATGCAGGACCAGTTGATCGAGGCCGAGAAGATGGCGTCGCTCGGTAACCTGGTGGCGGGCATAGCCCATGAAGTTAATACCCCGTTGGGGGTGGCGGTGACCAGTAATTCGTCCGCCGAGGAAGACGTCAAGGGGTTACTGGCAGGGCTCGCCGAGGATAAAATAACCCGGCGCGGGCTTGATGAAACGCTCAAGCATATTCAAGACTGCCTTGAACTGGCGGCAACCAACCTGAACCGGGCGGCGGCGCTGATTGCCAACTTCAAACAGACCGCGGTGGATCAATCCTCGCTGCACCTTTGCGAAATTAACATCGGCGACTACCTTCATTCGGTGATCCACAGCCTGCTTGCGGTGCTCAAGGGAAAAAACGTGCGGGTCCAGATAGACTGTGACGAGAACTTCCGGGTTACCACGTTTCCCGGTGTACTAAGCCAAATCATCATGAACCTGGTCAACAACAGCTGCACGCATGGTTTTGATGAGCAGACCGATAACCTTATTCGGATTACAGTGACCCCCCAGTATGAAAAGCACCTCTATCACCTCGACTACCATGACAACGGCAAAGGCATGGCGGAGGAGGTGCTGAAAAGGCTCTTTGAGCCCTTCTTTACCACGGCGCGGCATCGGGGTGGCAGCGGGCTTGGCATGGCGATAGTGTACAACCTGGCGACGCAGGCATTACAGGGTGGCATCACGGTAAGCAGCAAACCGGGTGAAGGATTTACTGCCCGTTTCACCTTTCCTTTTTGCCTCAGAAACTGCGAAGTGGATCAACCGGATGACTAAAAACGGGATTTTTCTGATACTGATGCTGCTTAGTTGCCGGGCTATTGGGGATGCGGATATCCAGGTGGTGACCGAGGAATTGCCTCCCTTCAATTACACCAATGACGAAGGGCAGATCGTCGGTTTGGCGACCGAGCGTCTTAAGGTCGTGATGGCATTGGCAGGGCTTAACTATGAGATTCGAAGTTACCCCTGGGCAAGAGCCTACAACATAGCGCAGAACGAGCCTAACGTATTGATTTATACGATATACAGAACACCCGAGCGGGAACAATTGTTCAAATGGATCTGCCCGTTGATTGCGCCGGGCCCCGCGTATTTGTATCGCCTGAAATCCCGCGAAGACATTCAGATCGACAACCTCAACGACATCAGCCGCTACAGCGTGTCGGTGACGGCCGAGGGAATGGAGCTGGCTTACCTGCGTTCGAAGGGAATGAAACCGGGTAAGCACCTGGATCTGGCTTCGGATACCGTGGTGTCCTATCGCAAGTTGCTGGCAGGTCGGGTGGACCTGGTGCTGAGCAGCACCCAGATCACCGGCGGCTCCCTCGAAGCCATGGGGTATCCACGGGATCGTGTGGTGCCTGCGTTTGAGATTAAGGAACTGAACGACAGGGAAGGGTGTATGGCGTTCGGGCTCAAAACCGACGATGCACTGGTGGAAAAGGTACGTCGTGCGTTCGCGCAACATACCCGCATGGCGAATGAAAATAAATAGGGCAGACAGAGTACTGCGTTGCGATTTTGTTTGGATAAAGGAAGCAAGATGAACCTGGATTTCAGCGAAACTGCCGCACTCCGGTGCGCGGAACAGCCCTGGCACGGCGGCGTGTTTCCCGGAATAGAGATATTGCCGCTCGAATCAGAAGGGCAAATGCGCCACTTGCACAGTTTTATGGCCCGCGTTCCTGCCGGTCGGTCACTGCCCCTGCCGGGAGAGCATGCCGAGGTGTTTGTGGTGTCCGGGAGTGTGGGGGTCGGTGAGAAAGAATGCGGGGCGGACAGCTATCTTCGCCTTTGCACTCACGGGCTGGTTGCGACTGCGCCGAGCGTGTTGTTTGTGAAGGTCGGTGCCCCCTATTGCGAGGAATTTATGCTCGATGCCACGGCGCGGGAATGGTTGCCGGGAGAAGGGAGTGCCAGGGTGATCCCGCTGTATTCGGAACAGGGCCGCCAAACGGCTCTGTACGCCTGGCCCGGCCAGGAAAGCGGCCTGTTTGACTGCCATTTCGCCGGTACGGAAATTTTGTTGCTTGAGGGCCGCGTAAGCGACGGTGACAGCGAATATCCGGCGCTCAGCTGGTTGCGCTACCCGCACCGTTACGATCGCCGCATTACATTTTCGGCAGGTGCCAAGGCCCTGGTTAAGACCGGGCACCTGCCGTTGTCGCTCTAGCAGAAAACGGCCTTACCGACGTTTCAGCAACGACATCCGCAGCATGGTGTTGTCTTTAAGCACATGGTGGTGGAATATGGCGGCCAGGGCATGAATGCCTATCAGCCAGTAGCCGATTTCTCCCACCAGTTCGTGAACTTCTTCAATATCATGGGCAATGCCCTTATCCGGCCCCATCAGGGCGGGCAGTTCCAGGCCGAAGAAGGGGATCGCCTTGCCTTCGCCGCTCAGGATCAGCCAGCCGGCCAACGGCATGCCGATCATAAACAGGTATAACCCGAAGTGAACCAGCTTGGCGGTGGTTTCCTGCCACAGGGGCGGACGCGGGGTAATTGGCGGGGTCGCGGTGAATACACGGATGACGATGCGTAGCCAGACCAGGAAAAACACCGACAGGCCGAGCATAAAGTGCCACATCTTCATCAAGTCGCGTTCCGGCGTGCCTTTTTCGAAAATGCCACGCAATTCGATAAAGGCGTAGGTTGCGGCAATTAACAAAAACATCAGCCAGTGCAGGGCAATGGACCAGCGGTTGTAACGATCGTTTTCAGCAAACATTATGCGTATTTCCTTGTCGGTGTCTAATTTACAATACTATATCGGGTAACGGGTTTTTGCTTAATCTAAATCAAGTTACAGGTTTACACACGTAAAAAAGGCGCGTAAGCGCCATAAGAAGGGAGTGAAAAAAGGTTAAAATGCCTTTCGAATTTCATCAAGCGTCGGCATGCTCGCAAACGCGCCCCGCCGGGTGCAGGCCAAGGCGCCGCATTTGAGGGCAAGGCGTGTCGCCTCGGTCAGTGCGCTAATATCGCCGAGCAGAGAGTGCAACGCTCGATTGCTGTCCTCTGCATTTTGCGACAGCCCGAACAGAAACCCCGCCATCATGGCGTCGCCTGCGGCGGTGGTGTCTACCGCGGTGATTATGGGAGCGTTCAGGTTAACTTCCGCGTGCGGCGTCAAAGTTCGGGTCGGTTTAGACCCGTCGCTGAGCAGTATTACTTTCACACCTTTGGAGAATACCATCGTCAGGTAGTCGTTCGGTGTCAGCCCCTGATGGCCGGCGAGAAAGCTCAGCTCGTCGCTGCTCAACTTGACGACATCCGCCAGCGCCAGGCAGACGTCCACCGCGTCGGCGAGCAAACGGGCATCCGGCCAGAGTAAGGGCCTTAGGTTTACGTCGAAGCTGACCAGCAGGCCGTGACGTTTTGCTTTGCCCGCCAGCGTGCGGGTTACGTCGGCTATTCTGTCGTCGGTCAGGGTGTTGGAGCAAAAATGGAATATGTCCGTGCCCTGCCAGTCGATGTCGTCAAAATGCGCGTTGGTAACCCGAACATCCGCCGTGTCATGGCGATAAAACGTGAAACTGCGCTCGCCCTGTTCATCCAGGTGGACGAACGCCAGCGCGGTCTGCGCGTTTTCAACGGGTTTCAGGTAGGCCGTTTCGACGCCGCAGGAGCGCAGGCTTTGGCTAAGTTGCCGGCCGAACGCGTCCGTGGCGATGCCGCCGGCAAAAAACGCGCGACCGCCGAGGCGGGCAAAGCCCACCGCGACATTGGCCGGCGCCCCGCCGGGGAAGGGACGAAACGTCCCGTCCCCTTGCACCAGCATATCCATCAACAGCTCACCAAAGCTTAACAAGGTGCTCATATGTCGCGTCCTCAGAACACATACTGCAAGGTGAATGACGTGGTGCGCCCGTTGATTGTGCGCGCCCGGATAATATTGTTAGCCGGAATACTGCCCTCTTCGGCTTCCGTGATCCCGACGACGTTGAACAGGTTGTTGACGTTAAGCGCCAGGTTCAGGCGGTCAGACAGGTCATAGCTGACGAACGCATTGACCTGGGTATAGCCGTCGAATTTCAGGTCGTTGTTGTCCTGCGCGTAGGCGTCGGTGGAACCGATCAGGTTGACACCCGCAGCACCCTTTTCGAACGTATAGCGGCCCGTGAAGGAGTAGATAAAATCCGCCTGGCGGCGCGGCGTATTGCCTTCGAGGCCCGGATTCAAGACGTCTTTGGCTATTTCCGCGTCGGTCCAGGTCAGGCTGGTGCGAAAGTCGAAGGAATCGACGAAGTAAGTTGCCTCGATTTCCACCCCCTTGGCCTGGTACTGCCGGTCGAAGAACTTCTGGCTGGTGGCCTCAAAGTTCTGTTCCTCGGTTTCAGCGTAGAAGGCGGTGGCGAAAACGCGCAGCTTGTCGATACGGTGCTTAACCCCGACCTCGACCTGGGTCACCTCGTCCACCGCGTCCTCATCGGCGACGCTGCCGTCGGAACGTACCTTGCCGAACAACAGGCGATCGGCATTGGCGCGACCGCCCTGGCTATAACGGGCGAACGCAGCCAGATCGTCGGAGAACCGGTAGTTGCCGCCGAGCGAGTAGCTGGTGTAGTTCCAGTCGTAATTGACCGGGCCGGGGTGGGCGAGATCGATGCCGGCCACGTTTTGCTCGGGCACGGAAATGCTGCCGTCGCCGTTGACGTCGACCTCACTGGTAACGGCGCCGGCGTAATCACCGCGGGCCTGACCCGAGTCGTGGCGGACGCTGGCGTCGACAGACAAGTCACCAAACTTGGTGGAAATCGCTAAATAGGGCGCCCGGGTCTCGTAATCCGTGTTGTAATTGCGTTGGCAACAATTGCCCCAGTACGGCGTGCCGTAGGCGTACAGGCCGTTTTCAGAATAGGCGGTGCCGTCGGCCGCGAACACGTCGAGCAGGGCGGCGTTGTTGCCCTTGACTTCCATCAGGTAGGAGTTCCACAGCCAGGACATATTGATGCTCTGGTCGGAAAGGAAA
>JBNKEN010000105.1:0-2978 GCA_050288805.1 Pseudoalteromonas sp. | reverse complement strand
TATATCTTGAAACTCATAATGTTAAGGACGCCAGCCATGATGCCCAAGATCACCGCCCTGAAATCAACCCTCTTTGCAACCATACTTGTTTCTTTCGCGGCGCCGGTTCTGGCCGATCCCCCCACCAAGGAAGAGCGTCAGGCACGCAAAGAACAAATGCAGGCCGAGCGTGAAGCCAGTCAGGAAGCACAGCAGGAAACCCGTGAAGAACGCCAGTATCGGCAAGAACTCGAGCAGGAAAAGAGAAAGCACCAAACCGAGCTGAAGCGCGAGGAAAAAATCCTCAAACGTGAAGAGAAAAAGCATCAAAAAGAACTGAAGCGTGAAGAAAAGATGCTCAAACGCGAGGAGAAAAAACACCAGGCCGAACTCAAACGCGAGGAAAAAATGCTTAAGCGTGAAGAGCGGATCCAAGAAGAACAAGCCAAGCTGAAGCAAGAAGAGAAAAAACGCATGGCTGAGCAGAAGCACAAAACCGAAGAGCAGAAAAAAGCCGCCAAGAAAAAGAAAAAAGAGCAAGAAAACGAAGAGGAAATCGATTGATCCTTGCCGTAAAACATGGCAAACGCCCGGCATCAAACCCGGGCTTTTTTATGGCTCTCGCAATAAGCTGCCTCCCCCTGCAAAAAGGCGGCAAAAAAATCAATCGCCTGTCGGCGAGAAAGCGCACTCTGCCTCAAACTCGTAGGCAAACACACGTCGTTTCTGTAAACTGGTCAAAACCTCATACTTAATTCCTGCTAGGTCGCTATGCTATGCAGAGATGAGTGACAGACAGAAAGATCAACAACCGGCTAAAGACACCTCATGCTAGATTGGCTCTCCTCTCAATTTACTATTCCGGCAGAAAGCGTTCTGATTTACGGCAGTTACAACCCCTCGATGGTCGCGCTGTCGGTACTGATTGCCGTTTTCGCTTCATTTATGGGATTGCAGGTCGCATACCTGGCCGGCAAAACCACCTCCGAACGGCGCAAGTCGGTGATGCTGATGGTCGGCAGCCTGGCGCTCGGTGTCGGGATCTGGTCGATGCACTTTATCGGCATGCTGGCGTTTGATATTTGCACTCCCGTCGAGTACGGCAAGTCTTTGACCCTGCTCTCTTTGCTGCCGGGGATAGGTGCATCCTGGGTAGCCTTGCAACATCTGCACAATCATCCCAAAGGACCTCGTCCCCTGCTGCTCGGCGGCACACTGGTGGGGGCCGGTATCGGCACCATGCACTATACCGGTATGGCCGCCATGGAAATGGCGCCTCTGATGCGCTACGACCCGACCGTATTTGGCTTGTCCATCGTGGTTGCCGTGACCCTGGCGATGCTGTCATTGTGGATCCGCTGCGGCCTTATCACCCTCTGGAACAAGGCGCACAAACAATGGCTGGCCAACCTGCTTTCCAGCATGGTGATGGGCTGCGCTATTGCGGGAATGCATTACACCGGCATGGCGGCGGCACGCTTCGTTAAGCCGCCGGGGCTTGAATTGAGCCAGCAACCGCCCGAAATGTCCTTCTACCTGGCGCTCGGGGTATCCGCTGTGACCATTTTGATGATAAGCCTCGTGCTCGGCATCAACCTGATCTACAAATACAAGGATATTTCACAGCGGGCATTCGAAGGAACACGCCGCGTCAGGGCCATGATGGATACGGCCGTAGACGGCATCGTCACCATGGACAACCGCGGCACCATCACCGACGTCAACAAGGC
Organism: Pseudoalteromonas sp.; assembly: GCA_050288805.1. Lineage (GTDB taxonomy): Bacteria > Pseudomonadota > Gammaproteobacteria > Enterobacterales > Alteromonadaceae > Pseudoalteromonas. The sequence continues at coordinate 1,269 of JBNKEN010000105.1, read as the reverse complement.
GACGGAAGAACTGCTTGGCTGGTCAGCGTCGGAATTAATCGGCAACAATGTCAACATGTTGATGAGCGACCCCTACCGCTCGGAACACGACGGTTATCTGGAACGTTACCTTAGCACCGGCGAGGCCCGTATTATCGGCAAGGGCCGCGAGGTCGAAGCGCTGCACAAGAACGGCGAAAAGGTCGCGATCCGCCTTGGTATTGGCCATGTAAAACTGGCACAAGATGATTTTTTTGTCGCCTTTATTTCGGATATCAGGCAGCGCTTACTGATGGAAAAGGCGCTGCGTGAAAACGAGGAAAAATTCCGCTCACTGATCAGCAATATTCCCGGTATCGCTTATCGTTGTAAAAACGACAAAGACTGGTCGATGATCTTCATCAGCAATGCGGTCGAAGCCATTACCGGCTATCCCGCCGAAGACTTTACCCTGCCCAATCCCAAACGCAGTTTTGTCGACCTGTTCCACCCGGACGACAGGGAAAAAATATTCTCCTCTACGGAAATCGGCAGCGCCTACAACCTGGAATACAGGATCATTCGGCGCGACGGCAAGGTTCGCTGGGTCATGGAACAGGGTAACCATATTCTCGACCGGCAAAGCGGCGAAAGATGGCTCGACGGCTTCATCATGGATATCACCGAACGCCGTGAAATGGAGCAGGAGCTGCTGCTGGCAAAAGAAAAGGCCGAACAGGCTGCATCCGCCCGCGCCGCATTTTTGGCAAACATGAGCCATGAGATCCGCACTCCGATGAATGCGATTATCGGCTTCAGCGACGTTCTGCTCGAAAGCAGCCTGAACCCGGACCAGCTGCGCCACATGAAAACCATCAACAATTCCGCCAAATCCCTGCTTTACCTGCTGAACGATGTGCTGGACAGCGCCAAACTGGACAAGGGTAAGCTGGAGCTGGAGATCCGTGACTTTTCCCTGGTGCAGGAAGTCGATGCGGTGGTCTCCACCCTATGGCTGCAGGCCCGCAACAAAGGGCTGCAATTAAATGCAGAGGTATCGCCCAAGCTGCTAGAAAGTTACGCGGGTTCACCGGAGCGTATTCGCCAGGTACTCACCAATCTTCTCAGCAATGCGGTTAAATTTACCGAACAGGGTTATGTCAGGCTCAAGGTCCGCCCCCTGGTGGGCGAGCAAGTTGAATTTGTCGTCGAAGACAGCGGTATCGGCATGACCCCGTCCCAGCTGGAAAAGGTATTCGATGCATTTACCCAGGCGGATGGTTCCACCACCCGAAAATACGGCGGCACCGG
>JBNKEN010000104.1:0-1899 GCA_050288805.1 Pseudoalteromonas sp. | reverse complement strand
GGCGGAGGAACATGACAAGCCGCCGTTGTCCCTCGTTAATCTTGCCCAATAGCAGCGCAATCTGGCGATACAAGAGGCCATTGTTGATGTCTGCAGGAAAGAACACCTGAGCCCTGCTGATCATCGCTAAGGCCAATTAATACGCGTTTCTCAGCGGGCGTTTAATTGTTAGAGTCAGTTAAAGCTCTCGGCAGTGCTTTTCTTTCCGCTATGTTGGGTGTTCTAATCATCCCATCCGGCTTTATATTGTTCCTGTGGAGAACGCGAAAAAATAAGGCTCGAGTTTAACACCGCAGGAGGTGGACAAACCTTGGCAATCAAACAGGGGTAATCAGAGTATGGACAATCCGGACAAACCTTTATTCTGGCGCGACTTGCGCATGCCTTATGTCGAGCTTCGTGTGGTAGGGGACGGGCGAAAGGTCTGTTACGCCCCGCACAGCCACACCCAATGGTCCTTGGGTGCTATCACAGATGGTGACAGTACCTTTGTCTATCGAAATGATCACTTCAAGGTTTCCGCCGGGACACTGGTCATAATGAACCCTGATTGGGTCCATGCGTGCAATCCGATAGATAATCGGCCCTGGGGTTACATGATGTTATATGTCGATAAAGATTGGTTGACCGAGCTGCGATATGAGCTCGGTCTGCTTGATACGCCTTGTTGGCAGGATATTTCAACCGCCGTTATCACAGAACCTAAATGGTTCGCGGGCTATTGTCGGGTGGCGGGATGCTTGCTGGATCCGAAAAGAGAGTTGCTGGACAAGCAAACGGTCGTCATTGAATACATTGCGTCTTTGATGTGTGAACTGGCGGATCGAGTCGTGGAGCCGATAGTAAAGACGCCCGCAAACTTGCAGGAGGCGGCCGTCTATTTGAAGAGCCATGCGGCGACGGAGGTATCCTTGGATACCTTGAGTGAACGTTCCGGCTACAGCCCGAGTCACCTTGTGCGAGCCTTCAAGCAGTACTTTGGCCTGACGCCGCACGCTTATTTGATCAATTGCCGGATCCAACTCGGACAAGAGGCGTTGAAGCAAGGGCAGTCAATCGCAGAGACCGCATTGAACGCCGGTTTTGCAGACCAACCGCATTTTCAACGAACATTCAAACGGCTGCTTGCCGCGACCCCGAAACAGTATCGACAATCCTTACTCAATCAAGAGGTAAACGGAACTGAGCGCAAGTAACAACGCCAGTGTTCGGTTGAGGATGACCAGGGTTAGCGGACGCATAATGTACCGCCGCAGAAAGGCGCCGGCATACACCCAGCAACTCAGAGACAACCAACAGACGGGAAGATAGAGTGCGGCAAAAATGAAGACCTGTTGCAGATCGTTGCCGCTGGTGTAGGCCCCGATCCCCGAGGCGGAGGCCAGCCATGCCTTGGGATTTATCCATTGCATCAGCACACCCGTCATAAACCCCGGTGCTTTATTTTCTTCATCCTCCGGTAGTTGCCCGTTATCCCTGAACAACTGAATGCTCAGAAAAAGCAAGAAGGCAACACCGCCCCAGCGTAAGAACGCATTGAATCCGGGCACAATTGTCAATACCGAGTAAAGTCCCAGGCCTATGGTCACAAACAGGATGATAAATCCTAAGGTGGCGCCCGTGACAAAAGTCAGTCCCTTGATAAGGGAATGGCGGGTGCCGCTGCTCAGACATACCAGATTTACTGGCCCGGGTGAAATGGACGCCGCGAGGGCAAATGCAGTCATGGGTAACATTAATGAAAGTGTCATGGTGTTTCTCATTGTTGATTGGTCGGGGAACAGTCTGTGACACTTAGCGGGGAAAATATTGAACAAAATTGCGCTGATTTTTACCGGTTTAAAGGTCACGGAAAAATAACTTCAGCTGTTAGGTTCAGCGAGCAATATGTGCCGGGAG
>JBNKEN010000103.1:0-11974 GCA_050288805.1 Pseudoalteromonas sp. | reverse complement strand
AAGGGCCTGATGCCGGACGGCACCAGCCGTTTCTCGAAGGACGGCCAGACCATTTACCACTATATGGGCTGCTCTACCTTTTCCGAATACACCGTATTGCCGGAAATCTCTCTCGCCAAGGTCAACAAGGCGGCGCCGCTTGAGGAAGTGTGCCTGCTCGGCTGCGGCGTGACCACAGGAATGGGCGCGGTGCTCAATACCGCCAAGGTGCAAAAGGGCGATACCGTGGCGATTTTCGGTCTCGGCGGCATCGGTTTGTCGGCGGTGATCGGCGCACGTATGGCCGGCGCGAGCCGCATTATCGGTATCGATATCAACGAATCCAAGTTTGATCTGGCCAAGCAGCTGGGCGCCACCGACGTCATCAACCCGAAGAATTTCGATAAACCGATTCAGGACGTCATCATCGAAATGACCGACGGCGGGGTGGACTTCTCCTTCGAGTGTATCGGCAACGTGAACGTTATGCGCCAGGCGCTGGAATGCTGCCATAAGGGCTGGGGCGAGTCGGTGATCATAGGTGTGGCCGGTGCAGGGCAGGAGATCAGTACCCGTCCGTTCCAACTGGTGACCGGCCGGGTCTGGCGTGGCACGGCGTTCGGCGGCGTGAAGGGCCGTTCGCAGCTGCCGGGCATAGTCGAGCAATACCTGGCGGGCGAGTTCGGCCTGCAGGAATTCATTACCCACACCATGGGCCTGGAAGAGATCAACACTGCCTTCGACCTGATGCATGAAGGCAAAAGTATCCGCAGCGTGATCCACATGGATCAATAAAAGGACCGGGCCGCAGCCGCGGCCCGTTTGTCGGAGACACTATGAATATAGAAAACCTGAGCCAGAACAAGGTGTTTGGCGGCTGGCATAAGCAATATCGTCACCAATCGCAAACCCTCGGCTGCGCCATGCGGTTCGCCATTTTTCTGCCCCCCGGCGCGTCGCAGGATAAACCGGTTCCCGTTCTTTATTGGCTGTCGGGCCTGACCTGCAGCGATGAGAACTTTATGCAAAAGGCCGGGGCGTTTCGCCGTGCCGCAGAGCTGGGTATCGCCATCGTCGCTCCCGACACCAGCCCGCGGGGCGAGGGTGTGGCCGATGACGAGGGATATGATCTCGGCCAGGGGGCCGGATTTTACCTTAATGCCACCGAGCAGCCCTGGGCGGCTCACTACCGCATGTACGATTATATCGTTGCAGAACTGCCGGGAATCATCGAAGGCCATTTCCCCGTGACGTCGGTGAAATCCATTTCCGGGCACAGTATGGGCGGGCACGGCGCCCTCACCATAGGGCTGAAAAATCCTGCGCAATACCGGGCGATTTCCGCCTTCAGCCCGATCGGCAACCCCATGTCCTGCCCCTGGGGGCAAAAGGCGTTTAGCGCCTACCTGGGAGAAGACCGTGAAGCCTGGCAACAATACGATGCCAGCCTGTTGTTGCAGCAAGGCAAATCGCCGTTGCCGATTTTGGTCGATCAGGGCGACGCCGACCCCTTTTTGGCCGAGCAGTTGATGCCGGAGAAACTTGAGCAGGCGGCACAGGCCCATGATTCGCCGTTCCAGCTCAGGATGCAGCCGGGCTACGACCACAGCTACTACTTTATCGCCAGCTTTATCGACGATCATCTGGCGTTTCATGCGGAGCACTTGCTGCGCGAATAAGCGTCAATCCGGTGGGGTAGAAACAGGTGTACCTATCTTTGCGTAATCAAGTGCAATGAGCCTGTAGCTTGTTAGCAGCACCCGCATGTAGCGATCAAAAGCGGCCTTTATCCTGCCGATCTAGGCCGCTTTTTTGCGCGTCGCTTTCGCAGAGTGTTTAAATCCACTTTTTCTTTTTAAAGTAAACCGCGATGCCTACGGTCAGCACCACAAGGGCAGTGACGAAGATAATAAATGCGTAGGGAAATTCGGTGCCCGGTATGCCGCCTATATTGACCCCGAGCAGGCCGGTCAGAAAACCGAGCGGCAGGAACAGGGCTGCGACCACCGACATGATATACATACGCTGGTTGAGCTGTTCGTTGACCTGATTGGTCAGTTCCTGCTGCAGTATCTGGGCGCGTTCAATGGCCATGTCCAGTTCTTCGATATAGCGGGTCAGGTGGTTGATGGTTTCGCTCAGCCTGATCTTGTCGGCTTCCTCCAGCCAGGGGGTTTGCATGGTCAGGATACTCAGCAAGGCTTCTCGCTGCGGGCGAATATAGCGGCGTAAACTGATGGCCTGGCGGCGGTTTTGTGAAATTTCGTGGTAGTGAAAGGTACGCTTGGGATCTTCAATGGCCAGTTCGAAGTCGTCGAGCTGTTCTTCCAGGTCGGTCACCACGCTTTGCATCCGCGAGGTCAGGTTTTCCGTCAGTTGACACAGCAGTTGGGAAATGTTTTCCGGCCCGTCACCGTTATCGAGCTGCTGTACCAGGTCCTGTACCGAGAGTAAGGGGCGCCTGCGGGCGGAGATGACCCTGTTCTGGTCGATGAACAGCCGGATTGAAACCATGTCTTCCGGGGTTTGCGCCGGATTGAGATTGACGCCGCGCAGGAAAATCAGGTGGCCGGTGTCTACCTTACTGATCCGCGGGCGGGTTTCATCTGCCGTCAGGGCTTCTATGGCCAGCGGGCTGAGCCCGGAATGTTCGGTCAGCCAGCGTTTGCTTTCTTCCTGACTGTAATCAAGATGCACCCAGAGCTTGCCATTCTCTGGCAGCCAGCTATTTATATCTGTAAAGGTTGTAAAAGAAGTTGCGCCGCCGTGGCCGTCGAGTACTCGACTGTATAAAAATCCGTTCTGTGTCATGGGGGTAATCTTTTGTTGCTTTTCATCATCGTTGACTATAAATATAGGCAGGTCAATTAAATGCATTTATCGAATCAATTAATTTTTTTCGCTGAACTAACGGCATAACTCGCGTATAAGTCAGCTTTTTTAACGGACGAAATCCAGATGACAGATAAAATCCTCGTCGGCTGGCGCGAATGGGTCAGTTTGCCCGAGCTGGGCATAGAAAAAGTGAAGGCTAAGGTTGATACGGGTGCAAGAACCTCGTGTATCCACGCTTTCAAAGTTGAATCCTTCGACAGAGACGGTGAGCACTGGGTGCGTTTTTGGGTTCATCCGTTACAGGAAGACAGGGAAACCGAAGTGGTTTGCGAGGCCCGGGTGGCCGACGTTCGCACCGTGTCGGATTCCGGCGGTCATAAAGAGCAACGTTATGTCATCGTAACCGAGCTGCATATGGCCGGCACCCATTGGCCGATCGAAATGACACTGACCAATCGGGACACCATGAAATTTAGAATGTTATTAGGGCGCACGGCGATGGAAAATCGCGTCGTTGTCGACCCTGTGTTATCCCACTTAACGAATGTTAAGGCTCAATAAATGAAAATAGGTATCTTGTCGCGTAACGAAAACCTGTATTCTACGCGTCGCCTGATTGAAGCCGGCGAGGCGCGCGGTCACGAAGTGAAAGTGATCGACGCCCTGCGCTGCTACATGAACATCAATTCCGACAAGCCCGAGATCCATTACAAGGGTGAGGAGCTGACCGAGTTTAACGCCATCATTCCACGTATCGGCGCCTCGGTGACGTTTTACGGATGCTCGGTATTGCGTCAGTTCGAAATGATGAAGGTGTACCCGGTGAACGAGTCTGTGGCGATTTCCCGTTCGCGCGACAAGCTGCGTTCGTTGCAGCTCTTGTCCCGTAAAGGGATCGGCATGCCGGTTACCGGGTTTGCCAGCAAGCCGGACGACGTAAAGGATCTGCTGGAAATGGTCGGTGGCGCCCCGGTGGTGATCAAGCTGCTTGAGGGAACGCAGGGCATCGGTGTGGTGCTGGCGGAAACCCGCAAGGCCGCAGAAAGCGTGATCGAGGCCTTTATGGGCCTCAAGGCCAACATCATGGTGCAGGAATACATCAAGGAAGCGGGCGGTGCCGACATTCGCTGTTTCGTTATCGGCGATAAGGTTATCGCAGCCATGAAACGTCAGGCGCAGGAAGGCGAATTCCGCTCCAACCTGCACCGCGGCGGCAGCGCCTCTCTGGTACGCATTACCCCGGAAGAGCGCCGCACGGCCGTGTCTGCGGCCCGAGCGATGGGACTGAACGTGGCCGGGGTCGATTTACTGCGCTCTGCGCGTGGCCCCTTGGTGATGGAAGTGAACTCCTCGCCGGGTCTGGAAGGGATTGAAATCGCAACCGGCAAAGACATTGCCGGCATGATCATAGAGTTTATCGAGAAAAATGCAGCGTCAAAACGGACCAAAACCCGAGGTAAGGGCTAAAAGTAACAGCCCTTTCACTATTCTGGGGGAAACCATTGGCGTCGGGCAGCGGTTGACCCTGGAGCTTGAAGTGGCGAAGCTTTACACCCATTCGCCACTGAATATTCCTATCGAAGTGGTCAACGGGGTGCAGACCGGCCCGGTGCTGATGATCTGCGCCGCCATTCACGGCGACGAACTGAACGGGGTGGAAATCGTGCGCCAGACTCTGGCCAAGATCGATCCTGACCAGCTTCGCGGTACCCTGATCGCAGTGCCCGTGGTCAATGTATTCGGCTTTATTCATAAGTCTCGCTACCTGCCCGACCGGCGCGATCTCAACCGCTGTTTTCCCGGTTCTACCAAGGGCAGCCTGGGCGGTCGCATGGCGAAGATATTCTTCAACGAAGTGGCTCGCCACTGCACCCATATTATCGACTTGCATACCGGGGCGATTCATCGCAACAACCTGCCGCAGATCCGCGCCAATCTCAGCGATCCGGAGACCGAGCGTATCGCCAAGCGATTTGGCACGCCGGTGGTGATCGACGCGTCGTTACGCGACGGCTCACTGCGCAGCGAGGCGGCCAGCGAAGGCATTGCCGTTATTACCTATGAGGCCGGCGAGGCCCTGCGCTTCGATCCCCTGGCGATCGCCGCCGGGGTGCAGGGCGTCGAGCGGGTGATGCGTAAGCTGAAAATGCTGCGCGGCAAGCGGGTCAAAAAATCCGTGGAACCCGTGATTGCGGCGGCGACCAGCTGGATCCGCGCCGAGGTCGACGGCATAGTGCGCGCCCAGGTCTCACTGGGGGAACGGGTGAGCAAGGGCCAGACCTTGGCCTATATCAGCAGTCCGTTGGGCGAAAGCGAGCTTGAACTCAAGGCGCCGCGCAGCGGGATTGTGATCGGACAGCAGAGCCTGCCGCTGGTCAACGAAGGCGACGCGGTTTTTCATCTGGCCTACTTTGCCCACGCCAACAGCATAGTCGTGCAGCAACTGGAAAGCTTTATCGATGAGATCAGCGAGCTGGACGATGAACTGAAGAGCGCCGATCTCAACGGCTGACGGCGCTCAGTTTGCTTTCAGCGGTTTTTCGGCCCGGGCCGGGTCCGCTGCGGTTTGCTCTTTTTCGGTGCTGAGCGGGAGATCACCACGGGACGGGTGATAAACAGGTTATTGGGGTAGAGCACACGCTGACCGTCAAGATTTTCCAGCACCACGTTAATAAGCCCCATTTCGATGATTTTTCCCTCGACGAAGTTGGCGCCGTCGATCACCCTGACCCAGTAGCCGACCCGGCAATCGTTTTGCACCAGCATCAGTAAGAATGAGGTCAGGTTGCTGAGCAGCGACCAGCCGGCGAACAGCGCCACACCCAGCATGGCAAACAGCGACGACCCCAGCACCAGCAAGCCGCGCAGTTCAATCCCCCAAAACACCAACAACAGGCAAAGCACCACAAAGGCGAGAATGATTTTCAGCAGCAGTTCGGCCCGGTAACGCCTGTGCTGATCCGTATTGGCGGGCAGAGCGCGGCTGAGCAGCTTTTTTTGTACGCTGACCAGCAGGGGAAAGAGCAGCATAACGCCCAGGGTTACGACCAGTTTGTATTGATCGAGCAGGATGTCCAGTAATGCCAAGTTACGCTCCGGTAAGGAAATTTTCCCCTGTATAGCACAGCGTTCGGGGCTTTAGAAAGAATTTTTAACTTCCACCACCCACTGCACCGAATCGACATCCTCTGCGCTGTCGAGGGGGAGGGCGAGATCGATATGAATGATGTTGCCTGCATTGGCCCGGCTCGGCGCGAGGCGAAGGCCGAAGCCGATATTTTTCAGGGTGCCGCTGTTGTTGCCGTTGTCGTGGTCGGTAAACCAGGCGCGACCGACATCGAAAAAGGCGGCGCCGCCCACCTTAAACAGGTGAAACAGGTCGTACTCCCAGTAATAGCGCCGCTCCAATGTGAAGAGAAAACTGCGATCCCCCTGCTGGTAATTGAGCGGGTAACCGCGAAGGCCCGTGATACCGCCCAATGTCAGCTGCTTGTCGGGGGTCATGTTTTTCGCGTGATTGAGGCGCAACTTGGCGTACCAGGTTTGCTCCAGGCTGGTGTTGAGAAAATATTGTACCTGGGCACTGCTAAACAGGTTTTCTGTCCTGTGAGTGCGGTAATTCCACAGTCCGTCGACGGCGCCGTTGAATCGCCACAGGGCGTTGCTGCCGGCATAGTGGGCCTTACTGAACGATGCCTGGTAGATCAGACGGCTGTCGTCGTTACTGATCGATTCGCTGGAATAGCCGAGTTTAGTACGAATGTTCCAGCCCAGATTGAGATCTTCGGTACGGGTGATGGAATCGAAGTTCTGCACCTTGACGTAGTCATCCTCCAGCCACTGGGCGGCGATATAGGGATAGGAAAGGGTGCGTTCGTCGGCCAGTGGCGTGGTGGTGAGCGGTAAGTCGTCGAACCTGTCGGTTTCATATTGGTAACCGACGGTCAATCGTTGAGTCCAGTCGTCTCGCAGGCGATCGGAGCGACCGAAGTAAATCTGTTGCGCATCGCTGTGCTGTTTGAACTCTGAGTAGACCTCACCACGTTGGTACAGCTTTTCGATGCGCCAGTCGGAGGTGCTGAGCAGGCCGTAACTGTATGGAGTGTCGATGGCATAGAAGGGGAGCGTAAGTTCAAGCCAGTGGCGCTTCCCGTCGTTGTTGTCGGCCACCTCGAGACGTCCGCGGTAGCGGCTGCCGAGGATATTGGGGTCGTCATAGATGAGTTCATAACCGTTGCGGTCCACGTCCGAGGTGCGGGCCACGGAAACCCGTTTACCCCAGCCGAGAAAGTTGGTCTCACGGAATCCGATAGAGGATTTGTTTTCTCCGCCGCTGCGGCCGAAGCTTATTTCCGGTAACAGGGTCCAGAGTTCGCGGGTAACGATAAGTACGTCGACATCGCCGTGGCAATCCCGTTCGGCACTGATCCAGGCGTCATAGAGATATTTCTGCTGGCGTAGCAGGCGTTCGGATTCCTCCAGTTTGTCTATCCGGTAGTCATCTCCCTCGCTGAACAGCAACAGGGCGCGGATCACCTCGGGCTCGGTGATAAGATGGATGTTGTTGGCAAAGTCGAACAGGAAGTTGTTTTCGGCCTCTTCGTCGCTGAAGATGTTGTCCCGCTCGATAATAATACGGGCGATACGGGAATCGGCTTTTTCTTCCGGCAAGGGCAATTCGGTATCGATGCGGCGCCTTAAATTGGTGGTCGATGCCAAACTGATACTGGTTGCCTGGCAGGCTGCTATCGAGTCGCCGCTGTCTCTGGCCCATAGTTGCGGGCTGACCAGCATAAGGAGCGCGGTCAAGCTTAACACTGCATGGAAATGAATCCGATAAGTCATTGAACTCCTTAATAATACAATCAGGGGTAAATACCGCGACTGATTTAAGTGTATATCAAGGAATTAAATTTGTGGTTACATATTCAACAATTTCGGGTAGAAATTTTTCCGCCTCTACCCCTTCGGCGGTGATCCACAGGCTTTCGCTGTAGTGCTCAAAATGCAGGTTGAAGCGCTCTCCCCGGTAGTGAAAACGCATCAGGTGGCGATCGGCGCCTTGTTCGAATTCCTGTCTTTCAAACGCGGGAAAATGTAAAAAAAGCCGGGCCCATAATTCGAAGTCGTCACCCTCGGGTAAAATGTCCGGATGCACGGTGACAATGGCGTGTTCCGGATCGTATGCTAAGCGTGTCATTAATTGTTACCTGAATGCTGTTTGGCGTATTGTGCCACAGAATCTGCGCGGGAGAAGAAGGTGATGAAAATCAGGAATTGGATAGCGGTAGGAAATGCCGTCTTATTGTTATCGGCGCCTGTTGCGACGATTGCTTCCGAGCAAGGCATTGCGGACGCTTGCCTGGGCTGCCATAGCGCATCCGAATCCCGACCCGGCACACCCGTGTTGCACGGCCAGAACCGGGATTACCTGCTTGCGCAGTTAAAGGATTTTAAGCGCGCCAAGCGTCGCAGTGCCGTGATGATCCCCATGGCGAGGGGGCTCAGCGAGGAAGAAATGGTGCGGTTGGCCGATTATTTTGCCAACGCCGCCGGATTGCCGGGTAACTGATTTAATTCAACGCCGGTGTAATTTATTCGCTGGCCAGGTAGTTACGGATCAGCTGCATAAAGGGGGCGCCGTATTTGCTGAGTTTGGTGAAGCCCACCCCAGAAACCTTAAGAAATTCACTGTCGTTGGTCGGTGTTTTTTGCGCCATTTCCGCCAGGGTGCGATCGTTGAATACCACATACGGCGGCACATCGTCGGCATCCGCCAGTTCCTTGCGCAGGGAGCGCAACTTGGCGAACAGTTTCTTGTCGTAGTTGAACTGCGCCAGCTTGTCCTGATAGACGTGTTTGGCGCTGAGTCGGGGTTCGGCCAGCTGCAGTGCATATTCGCCGCGCAGCACCGGGCGGGCCGCTTCCGTCAGGCGCAGTACCGAACCGAGCGTGATGTCTTGCTGCAACAGCCCCTGATGGACCAATTGGCGCAAAATGCTGAGCCAGTATTCCGGACTTTGCTCCTTGCCGATGCCGTAGGTGCTGAGTTCGTGATGGCGGTTGTCGCGAATACGGCTGGTATTGGCGCCGCGCAGCACTTCAACCACGTAACCCATGCCGAACTTTTGCTCTACCCGGTAGACGCATGACAGCGCCTGCCGGGCCACCAGGGAACCGTCGAAGCGTTTCGGCGGGTTCAGGCAGATATCGCAGTTGCCGCAGGGTTCACGCTGGTATTCCGAAAAATAGTTGAGCAGGATCTGGCGGCGGCAGGTCTGGGCCTCGGCGAAACTCGCCATGGCGTTGAATCTGTGTTCCTCTACCTTGCGCCTGTGTTCGTCGTCGATGTCCTCGAAAAAGCGCCGAACCCGCGGAATGTCGGCGGGGTCAAAATACATGATGGCCTCGGCCGCGAGGCCGTCTCGCCCGGCCCGGCCGGTTTCCTGGTAGTAGGATTCGATGTTTTTGGGAATGTCGTAATGCACCACAAAGCGCACGTTCAGCTTGTTGATCCCCATTCCGAAGGCGACGGTGGCGACCACTATCTGGATGTCGTCGCGGGCAAAGGCGTTTTGCACAAACTGACGTTGTTCGTTGCTCATCCCTGCGTGATAGGCCGCCGCATTAAAGCCCGCCTCGGCAAGTTTTTCTGCGATGTCATCGACCCGTTTACGGCTGGTGCAATAGACGATACCGCTCTGGTTCTGCTGCTCGCGCAGGTATTTCATCAGCTGCGACAACGGCTTGAACTTTTCTTCCAGGGTATAACGGATATTGGGCCGGTCGAAGCTGCCGATGTGGATGTAGGGCGCATTGAGTTTCAGCTGCTGCACTATGTCGTGTCGAGTGGCGACGTCGGCGGTGGCGGTCAGGGCCATCATGGGAATATGAGCGAAACGCTGTTTCAATTCGCCGAGACGATAGTAATGGGGTCGGAAGTCATGGCCCCAATGCGATACGCAATGCGCTTCATCGATGGCGATCAGGCTTAGGTTGAGGTGGCCCAGGCGCTCCAAAAAATCGCGCTGCAGGGCTTTTTCCGGGGCCACGTAAAGCAGTTTCAGCTCGCCGCGGTGCAACTGCTGGTAGATCAGTTGCTGTTGCTCGCGTTCGACGCTGTTGTTGATATAGGCCGCCGGCAGGCCCAGGGCGCAAAGCTGGGCGACCTGATCCTGCATCAAGGAGATCAGCGGCGATATCACCAGGGTCAGTCCGTTTAACAGCAGGGCCGGAACCTGATAGCAAAGAGATTTACCGCCCCCCGTCGGCATCAGCACCAGGCTATCGAGCCCCGCCAGTGTGGCATTGATCACCTGTTCCTGGCCGGGGCGGAATTCGCTGTAGCCGAACACGCTCTCAAGGAGAGTGTCGGGCGTCGGACTAGTGGAGCGGGTGTCAGTGCTTATCATCAGCGGCATTCTAGAAGTTTTTGTGTTCCGTGTCTCTAGCTTGCGGCGACAAATGTGCGATTGGCTGCTGCCGGTCAGGCCGCTGCATTGTTTTGCCTAAGGACCTAATTTGGTTTATTGTTTCAGCTCCTCTTACCAGTGTGGCTGAAGCCGAAAACGAGAAAATAATGAAAAGAGAGATGCTGCTTAAGCAGATTGCACACCTGTTTGTGGAAAAAATGCCGTTTAACCAGTTCCTGCAGGCCAAGGTGGTTTCCCTGTCGGGCGAAGAAGCCAGCATGTCGATGCCCTGGCAGGATGCGTTTATCGGCAACCCGGGACAGAAAATCCTGCATGGCGGGGTGATCTCCGCGCTACTCGATAATGTGGGGGGGATCTTGGCCGCCGCCTCCGTGGTCGACAAGCTCGACGATGACGAACTGGAAAACCTGCCGCAAAGGCTCTCAACGCTGGGCACCATAGATCTGCGCACGGACTACCTGCGTCCCGGCAAGGGCGAGATGTTTGTCGCCAGCGCCAAGCTGATCCGCTCCGGCAACAAGGTGTGTGTTTGCCGAATGGAGCTACATAACGAAAAAGGAGTACAAATTGCTTACGGGACGGGGACTTATTTAGTTGGCTAAGGAAGCTGAGAAAACGTAGAATAGCCGTTTTCTTTTTCGTCTTCGTCGTGGATACCTATGTCGGCCGATGCACAACAAAAAAAGGGGATGCTCTACGCCGCCCTGGCTTTCTGTATGTGGGGTTTCGCCCCTATTTATTTTAAACAACTGGACACCATAGATGCCCTGGAGATCCTGCTGCACAGGGTGGTCTGGTCGGCACTGTTCCTGATAGTTATCGTATTGTTGATAAAGCAATGGCACAAGGTGCAGTTTGTGCTGAAACAACCTAAGTTGATCGGTCTCTTGGTGGTGACGTCCGGGCTGCTCGGGTTCAACTGGGGGCTCTTTATCTGGGCCGTTAACAACGGGCATATGCTCGATGCCAGTCTCGGTTACTATATCAACCCGCTTTTGAATGTACTGCTCGGAATGGTATTTCTCGGCGAGCGGTTGCGGCGTTGGCAAGGAGTGGCCGTGGCGCTGGCAGTCACCGGGGTGGTGATCCAGGTGCTCAGTTTCGGTTCTTTCCCCGTGGTGGCCTTTTCGCTGGCCGGTTCGTTTGCCGTGTACGGCCTGCTGCGTAAAAAGTTGCCGGTGGAGTCGTTGCCGGGGTTGTTGCTGGAAGCCTTTATCTTGCTGCCGGTGGCGCTGCTTTATTGGTTGCTGATGACGCCGAGTGCGACCTCTGACATGGCCGCAAACGACCTTTGGCTTAACACTCTGCTGGTGAGTGCCGGGGTGGTGACTACCCTGCCTTTGTTGTGCTTTACCGCCGCGGCCAAACGTCTACAGTATTCTACGCTGGGCTTTTTCCAGTATATCGGCCCGAGCCTGATGTTTTTGCTGGCGGTGGCCTTATATGGCGAGGCATTTGACGCCGAGCGGGTCGTGACCTTTGCCTGTATCTGGGGAGCGTTGGCACTGTTCAGTTGGGATTCCTGGCGCTTTGCTAAAAAACGAAAGCAAGCCTGACAGAGGGGAGCCGCAAGTGAAAAAAAGCCGCTGTGACAGCGGCTTTTTTAATAACGTTATATTTAGTAGTCGTCGTCCTGAGTGCTAAACTCGACTTCCGGTGCCCCCACGCTGCGGGATTTACCGAAGACGGTAAAGAAGCGCGCCTTGCTGGTGGTCAGTTTCAGGTAT
>JBNKEN010000102.1:0-2026 GCA_050288805.1 Pseudoalteromonas sp. | reverse complement strand
CGCCACATCAAAGGCCCGGGTTTCTATGTTGCTGAGCTGCGCTAATTCGGCTAAACGGGGTTTGTTCCGACCGCAGGCGATAACCTTGTGACGGGCGGCGTAATGTTGCGCCAATGCGCGGCCAATTCCCGAGCTGGCCCCGGTAATAAGCACATTTTTCATCTGGCTGTCAGGCGCTTATCAATGTAGCGAATGGCGCCCCCCAACAGCGGTACCTGACGATAGATCATCGCCGCAGCATCGAAATAGTCCTGATGGAAACACACCATATTGCCGTCAAACCCCAGCCGGGAATGCCCTTCAACCTCGACGGGCTCACCGCCGTTCAATCTGCTATGGGTGAATGCCATGGTCCAGTAAATGCCGGCAAAATCGTCGTTCATAAAGCTGTCGTGGACGTGAAAGCGAATATCCGCGAGGTTTTCATACAACCCGGCGAAGTAGGTTTTCAGATTCTCAAGCCCGTCGATGCGGTGGATGGGGTCGATAAAAATAAGTTCTTTGCTGTACACCGCATCCAGTTCATCAAGGTTATCGCGGCAGAGCCCCTGAAAGGTGCCGATAAATTCTGCGAGCGCCAATTTTCTTACCATCACTCCCCCTTAAATACCGCCAAAGCACGTTGCCTGGCTGTACCATGGTCTACCAAGGGCGCCCAATACACCTTAGATCCGGAATCCGCCAGGTATTTATGCGGAAAATGGATCTGCTTGTCGGGCACGTTTTTCAGTTCTGGTAGATATTTACGAATGAACTCACCGTGAGGATCAAATTTTTCGCTCTGACTTATCGGATTGAATATTCGAAAGTACGGCTGGGCATCACACCCGGTGCTTGCCGCCCACTGCCAGCCGCCGTTATTGCTGGCGAAATCGCCGTCGATCAGGTGTTGCATAAAGAATTTTTCGCCTTTACGCCAATCGACAAGCAGGTGCTTGGTAAGAAAACTGGCGACCACCATGCGAAGCCGATTGTGCATCCAGCCGGTGCTGACCAGTTGTCGCATCGCGGCATCGACCAGCGGGTAGCCCGTTCGTCCCTCGCACCAGGCGGCGAAATCGGCGTCACTGCTGCGCCACGGTAGCGTGTCGTATTTTCGATTGAAATTTTCGTGGCGACACAGTGCAGGCCAGGCCACGATTAAATGGCGATAAAATTCGCGCCATATCAACTCATTAATCCAACTGAACTCAGGCGCTTCGCTGCGCATCAAAATATCGGGAATGCGCGCCTGAATGCGGCAGAGGAGCTGTTTCACACTGACGATACCGAGCGCCAGATAGGGACTGAGGCCCGATGTGCCCTTTAACGCGGGAAAATCCCGCGTGCTCGCGTAATCAGTCAGCTTTTCATCGATAAAACGCGCGATCACGCGTTCCAACGCCGCATCGTCTGCCGGCCATTTTGCCGACAGTCCGGTGGACTCGATACTTTTCGGCGCCTGCCATGGCACCGGGGAAGGCGCTAACGGCCAGCCGGGCAAGGTCAGGGTCTGATTTTCGTAACGCCGCAGCCAGGCCTTCTTAAACGGCGTAAACACCTTAAACATCTCGCCCGAGCCCGTCGTAACCGTGCCGGGCGGTGCCAGCAAATCGCCGTCAAATGTCACCAGAGTGAGTCCCGCGTGCCGACAGGCATTATCGCGTTTTTGTTCGTTGACCTCGTATTCGTCGTTGAGATACAGGGTGTCTATTTCCTTGCCCCGGCAGAAGGACGAGACAACTTGCGGAGCATCCGTGTAATTCTCAGCCTCTAGAATGTGCAGCATGACGCCGTAACCGGCAAGCGTATGGCCAATTTCGTTTAACCGGCGATAAATCAAATCCCGTTGAACGGGCGCCATATCATGGGCCTGCCATTGCCCTGGACACAGGACATAAAGGGCGTCTCGGGCACCGTTTTCGAGCGCCGCCACCAGTGCTTCGTTGGCAAAAACCCGTAAATCTCGCCTGAACCAAAAGGCGACACGCGTCATAGACCATACCTCAGTTTCAGCGCCATCGGGTAAGGCTCGAAATAGGCTTGT
>JBNKEN010000101.1:0-12110 GCA_050288805.1 Pseudoalteromonas sp. | reverse complement strand
AAAAAGCTGGCAACCGAACCCCATCAGGCCGGACTGCATTTTCGTCTGGCCCTGATTTACCGTCATTCCGGCAGGGTCAACGAGGCGGAGCAGGCCTTACTGGCCTGTAAACAATACGCAAAACCAAACCAGCTGGTATATCAACAGGCCAATGCCGAGCTCGCCTTATTGGCCGAGCAGCCGGAGGAGGCCAAAAAAATCTATTCAAGCCTGGTTGAGGCATTTCCCTACAACTCGGACATTCGCTTTGCACTTTCTGAAATTTATCTGGAGCAACAGGATTTCGCCAACGCGGAAAGCGTATTGAAAGAAGTGGTTGCGGTGGATCCCAACCACCCCTCCGCCTGGTTTGAACTGGCCAAGGTAGCGATCTGGTCCGGCGATGCGCAAAAGGCGAGCGAGGAATACCTGGTTCGCGCCCTGTTGATCAGCAAGCGGATGAAGGATCTGGCGCGCCAGGGCGACATCTTGAACGCCATGGGGGTGGCCTATCAGCGCATGGGCGAGCTGTCGATGGCGCTTGATTATTATGCCCAGGGGCTGGCCATTCGCAGCGAACGTAATGATCAGCGGGGCATGGCGACCAGTTTGTCCAATATGGCGACGGTGAACGGGATCCGGGGCGAATATCAAGGGGCCATGGTGCAACTCGAGCAAAGTTTGGGTTTGTACGCCGCCATCGGCGACGAAGAAGGCAGGGCCAACACCCTCAACGAGCTGGGCGTGCTGGCCGAAGAGCAGGGACAATATAAACAGGCGCTGGAATACTACCGGCAGGCGCTCAATATTCGCATGGACCTGGAAGATCAATGGCTCACCGCCGAGAGCATGAACAACATAGGTTATATCTATTTTTTACTGGCCGATCCCGAGCATGCGCGGGTTTACTGGCAACAGGCGGAGCAAGCCTACGCCAAGGTGCAGGATCCGGTCGGGGTGGTGCGGGTCAGGGAAAATCTCGGACAAATGGAGCTGGCCCGGGGCAACTGGCGCAAGGCGTTTCGGATCTTTACCGACGCCAGGCAAGAGGCCGGAGAACTGAAGCTGACCGAGGAGGTGATGGTGGCCGATGCCTATCTCGCCAGGCTGAGCTTTTTACAGGGAAACTTTGTGCACAGCATAGGGCTGTTGCAGTCGGTGTATGACACGGTGCAAGAGCGTAACGATATCCGCGGTATTAACGAATTCGGGTTGTGGCTTGCCGACTGGTGGGCGCAGATCGGCAATGTGGAGGAATCCGATCGGATATTGGCGCAGATAGCGGCACTTAATCAGGAGAAGGGCAGTGCCGAGCAGCAGCTGTATTTCCATATTATCACCGAGCGAAACCGTCGCTATGATGGTGCAGCGGTTGCATCCGCAGCTGAAGAAGCGATCTACGGCATCGACAAGTTACCGGCGAATATTCCCGAACTGATGAAAATCAAATTTATACTGGCCCGGGCCTGGGAAGTGCAGGCGTCGGATCCCGCGCTCTTTAAAAAACTCAGCGAACTGGTGAGAACACAAAACCTGAACATGTATCAATACCAGCATATCCGCCTGTTGGAGTTGGAAGCCCTCGATCTGGCCCGCAGCAAGGATTGGTCGGGATTGGCATCGAAGCTGAGCGAGGCCGCACCGATATTACGCCAGCTGGACAATTATTGGCGAGCCTTTCAGTTTGATCGCCTGAGCGCCCTGCTCGCTGCTGAGCGCGGGCAAGACGCTTCGGCCCTGCATGATAAGGCTTTACTGGGCTTTCAGGCCCTGCTGGAACAGGTTCCCGTCGAGCACCGTGCCCGCTTTAAGGCAATGCAGGACGATGTGTCCCTGGGGGACGATTTTATAAAGGAGGCGCAAGGTGGTTAGCGAACAGAATATTCGGGAATTGATTCAGCAACTCGATTCAAGGCAGCAAAAGATCGCCGAGGAACTTTACAGCGGCAACCAGCAGATGCGCACCCTGGCCAAACGGGTATGGCGGGTGCAGGAAGACGAGCGTAAACATATCGCCAGGGAGTTGCACGACGGCGTCGGCCAACAATTGACGGCGCTTATCAACCAGCTGACCCGGTTGCAACAGGAACATCCGGCGATAGAGATGGCACCCAGCGTCGAGCTGGCCCGTCAGGCGCTGGCGGACACGCGCGAGATCTCGCGGCTGATGCGACCGAGAATTCTGGATGACCTCGGCCTGGTTCCGGCGCTCGAATGGCTGTGTCGGGTGATGGGGGAAAAAAACGGCATCGAGATCCTGCTCCAGCATAACCTGATGGTGGCGCTCGACGATGAAAAGCAAACCCTGGCATTCAGGGTGATCCAGGAAGCGCTGACCAATGCGGTTAAACATGCCTGCTGCACCCGGATAACCGTCAATGTGATGGCCAGCGAGCAACTTTTTTTCATTAAAATCAAAGATAATGGTAAGGGTCTTAGCCAGGACGAGCTAAACTCAATACAGGGGTTCGGGTTGTCGTCGATGCATGACAGGGTGATGGCCTTTGGCGGTCAGCTGCTGATCTCGTCCGAACCCGGCGAAGGTTGTGAGATAAAAGTGATGATCACCGCAGGAGGAGAATTATGATCCGAGTTCTGGTGGCCGATGACCATACCATTTTACGGCAGGGCCTGGTTACCCTGCTGAGCGCCGACCCCGACATTCAGGTGGTGGCGGAAGCGTCGAACGGGCTGGAGGCCTTGGAAAAGGCCGAGAAAACCCGTCCCCAGGTGGTGATTATCGACATCAGCATGCCGCAAATGAACGGCATGGAAGCGGTTAAGCAGATCCACAAGCTGCTGCCCGATTGCAAAATACTGGTGCTGACCATGCACGAAGAACAGGAATATGTGATCCATATGGTGCGAGCAGGGGCCTCCGGGTATTTGATCAAGGACAGCGCCAGCGAGGAGCTGCTCGGTGCGGTCAAGGCCCTGTCGTCCGGCAAAAGTTATTTCGGCCAATACGCGGCGAGCGTGCTGGCCGCCCAGTATTCCCAGCCGGATCAGAACTGGGAAGATCCCTACCGCAACCTTACCGCCCGCGAACGGGAGGTTTTTCACATCCTGATCGACGGTAAAACCACCAAGGAAATCGCCCGGGTGCTGGATATCAGCGTCAAGACGGCTGAGAACCACAGGGGCAAGGTGCTGGAAAAACTCGGGGTCGCCAATACGGCCGAACTGGTACGCTACGCCGCCAAGCATAACCTGCTGATTTGAAGAAACGGAAAGGCCGCTTGAGTGGCTTTTTCTATCGCCCCTAGGGGATTTTCCCGATACCTGCATGACAAGGCATTTGCCATTCTCAGGGTGTAGAAACCCGTGGAGGAAGCGATATGTCTAAGTCAACATCTACCAAATTTAATATTTTCACGAGCAGCATGCTGGCAGCCGGTCTTTGCCTGGCGAGCGGCGCAGCATCTGCCAAATCGATCGGTCCCCAACTAAGCCAGCTCCTGGCTGAGGCCGATGCCACAACCGCCCTTGAAGTGATTGTCACCTTTGAGGGGCAGGATTCGGTGTCAGCCAGACAGCTGGATGCGTTAAGAGCAGTGGGTATCGACGGTGGCATCACCTTCAATACCTTGCCTATGGTGGGCGTAACGGCCACCAAAGCGCAAATCGATGCGCTGTATGCCCGCGGCGATGTCCGTTCGGTATGGTACAACGCACCGCTGCAGTATGAAAACGAGGGTGCCACCCAGATCACCGGTGTGGATCGCCTGCGTGCAGATACGTCGCTGCGCAGCCGCGGCATGCCGTATTCAGGCATGGGCGTTGGCGTCGTGATCAACGATTCCGGTGTCGACGGTACTCACGGCGACATTAAATTCCCCAACCATGTGATCCAAAACGTA
This sequence comes from Pseudoalteromonas sp., assembly GCA_050288805.1. Lineage (GTDB taxonomy): Bacteria > Pseudomonadota > Gammaproteobacteria > Enterobacterales > Alteromonadaceae > Pseudoalteromonas. The sequence goes on along the minus strand of JBNKEN010000101.1, from coordinate 8,271 downwards.
TCGGCGCAGACCAACCTGCGTTCGTTTGCAGACTTTTTACCCGTGACCTACCAGGAAGGTGTGCCCAATACGGATATCGGTGGCGGTCACGGTTCCCACGTGGCCGGTATCATCGGCGGTAACGGTTCCATGTCGGGCGGTAAGCATGAAGGTGTTGCGCCGGGCGCCAAGCTGGTGGGCTACGGCTCCGGTGCTGCGCTGTTCATCCTCGATACCCTGGGTGGTTTCGATTATGCGCTCACTCACCAGTATGAGCATAACATCCGCGTTATCTCCAACTCGTTCGGCAACACCGGCGACACCGGCACCGATTTCAACCCGGATGATCCTACCAACGTGGCCACCAAGGCGCTCAGCGATCGCGGTGTGATCGTGGTGTTTTCTGCCGGTAACTCGGGCAGCGGTGAGGCAACCATTACCGGTAACTTCAAAAAGGCGCCTTGGGTTGTTACCGTGGCGGCCGGCGATAAGGACGGTAATCTGGCCGACTTCAGCTCACGCGGCGTAGACGGCAAAAGCGGCAGCGTGATGATCGACGGTGAGACCTATAGCTGGGAAGACCGTCCTACCATTACCGCACCGGGCGTAGACATTATTTCGGTGCGCGATTCAACGTCCGACGGTCTCGGCGCCCTGAGCCTGGCAGACGAGGCGGAAATGATGGAAGCTAGCGAGTTGCCTTATTATACGGTGATGAGCGGTACCTCTATGTCGGCGCCTCATGTATCGGGTATCGTTGCCCTGATGCTGGAAGCCAATCCGGATCTCAACTGGCGTGACGTCAAGCGCATCCTGCAGGAAACGGCCACCAATATGCCGGGTCTGGCAGCGTGGGAAGCGGGGGCGGGTTATGTCAATGCCTACGCCGCTGTACAGGCCGTGGTGGACGAAGCGCGGATGTTCGGTGAAACCCTGAAAATGCCACGTCAGTTCAACGCCTTTGCAAAAACCTCTATCGGCGAGGAGTTCGAGGTGAACGTGCCCTTCAGCCCTGCGGGCGCCAACGACGGCATTACCTTCGAGGTGGGCGCTCGTGAATCGCTGATTATGGTGCGCGCCAACGTGGCCGAAAATACCATTGCGTTGGTACTGGAAAGCCCAAGCGGTAAGAGATACGGTTCAAGCATCGCACTTCCCGTACTTGGCCAGAACATTGCGGTCACCGCAGATGCCGAGCCGGGCACCTGGACCCTGAAGGTCAAGGGTATCGGCAGCCTGTCGGGTGTTGCGTTGGATCCGCTCGGCGTCACCAACGGCTATGCGCTGCCCGATAACGTAGATGCCACGGTGAAAACCATCGTGACCGAAGGCTACGAAGGCCTGAACGACATCGGTATTCATCAGGCGCGCAGCTACATCGAAGGTGCCGTCAGCAAACAGCTGGTGGACGCCAAGCCTACCGGCTTTATGCCTGACCAGTTGCTGACTCGCGTTGAACTGGCAGACTACCTGACCATAGGCGCCGGTATCCGTCAGTCCAACCGTGCCGACAAGCAGGACTTTATGGATGTCAATGCGGATCAGGCGGCGCTTGCCAATGCGGTAACGCAAACCGGCGCAGCACTGCGCGACCGGGTGCAGAAATCGGCTCCCGTGATGCTGACCAGCGGCGATAATTTCAACCCGGATGCAAATGTCAGCCGCCTCGATATGGTCTATGCCCTGATTCAGTCTGCCGGACTGGAAAACGAAGCCAAGGCATTCGAGGGCGATATCAAGGTCACCATCTGGGACGGCAGCACCCAGGTCACACTGAAAGACGGCAACAGCATCGCCCCTGATATGAAGGGCTATGTGCAGCTGGCGCTTGACCTTGGCATCATCCACGCATACTTCGATGTGGTACAGCGCGGCTTCGGTCTGGAGCCTGAAGTGGTCGCCGAGTTCCGTGCCAATGAAATGGTGACTCGTGCCGACTATGCGGTATCGGCCATGCGCTACTACAACGCGATTCACTAAACAGGCATTTCGCCTCCACCCAAAACGGGCCCCTCAGGGCCCGTTTTTCATTTTCGCCAAAATCTGGTGAAAATCCCCGTTTTAAATCGCCGCTCTTATTTTACTTTCATTTAAAATCAATCGGTTATAGTTTGGCACCGTATTTGCTCTATGCTTGCAATCAAAATGAATAGCAAATAGGGATAACTACATGTTTAAACATACTCTTGCGCCGCTGGCCGCCGTTTTTATGCTGAGCGGTTGTGTCATCCACATCGACCCTTCGCATGGACGTAAGGCGGATCGACACCTGACGGAACAGCTGGAACTCGACGCCGGGGAACTGGATCGCCTGATAGCGGATACGACAAACGGTGACATCAAAGTGGTCGGGGTGCCCGGGTTGGAACGAATCGAAGTGACGGCCGACATCTATACCAGCAAAGACAAGGGTTATACCCTGACCTTGCAGCGTCGGGGCGACAGCGCCGAGCTGCACAGCGGGTTTGAGTCTGGCGCGGGCCTGGTTTGGTATTCGGGCAACTCTCCCCATATCGACCTGACCGTCAGGGTGCCGGCGCGTTTTAACCTGGAATTAGACGACGGCTCAGGAGATCTTCATATCTCGGGTGTGCAGGGGAACATGGATATTCAGGACGGTTCCGGCGATCTTTGGATCGACGGCGGTCACCGCATAAAGGTCGAAGACGGCTCCGGCGAATTAACGCTCAGAAATGCAACGTCGGATGTGACGATTGACGACGGCAGTGGTGATCTGCATATAGAACAGGTATCGGGCTCGGTTTATGTTGAAGACGGCAGCGGTGATCTCTATGTTGAGAACGTGTCAGGCCTGGTCACCCTCGACGATGGCTCCGGCGACATTAATCTGAAGCGCGTCGGCGACGTCAAGCTTCTCGAATCCGGTTCGGGCGGTGTCTATATTGACGGCCTTAGCCGGGATTAAAATCCGTCTGGCATCGGCCGGTAAACAGACCCACTGCATATCTGCGTGGGTCATCGCTTATGCCAGACAAACTTCTAGGTTACTCGGTTTGCGCCGTTGTCGAGCCCGTGGTGTCGCGTAAAAGCGTCAGCGCCGAGGTCAGTGCCGGGTCTTCTCCCCGAGGATCCGTATCGGCCGCTTCAAGCCGCAATGAAGGGACATAATCTTCCCTGAAGCGGCCGTTGACCTGGTACAGGCGTTCGAAACCGACCTCGATCCAGGCCTGGCTTTTTGCCAGTTCCACATGTTTGATGCCGCCGAGCAGATCCGCCATCGGCGCGCCTATGACGGCTGTCGCTCCTAAGGCGTCGAGGCCGATGGTCATGCCTTCGCCCATGCTGCCGGTCCAGCGTCCGGCCAGCACCACAAAGGGTTGCTTTACCCGCGGCAATTGCGGTGTGACTCGGGCGTGATGCAGCTCCGCCTTTTTGTACGGTATATCCGAGCTTTGTGTGCGATACAGCTGATAGCTGGACTCGGCCGTTACGAAGTGGCCTAACATCGGTTCCGCAACGCCGGTATTTCCGCCGCTCGGCGTGTTTCGCAGGTCGATGATCAGGCCACGGGTGTCTTTGAGATCCGCCAGCGCCTGTTCGAACAGGGCGACGGTGTCGTTGTTTCCGAGCGAATTGTTGAAGCGGATGTAGCCGATATCATCCAGCCGTTTGTAGTCGACGGGCGGCTGCTTTTTCAACTCGTCGATCGCAGCATAGCCGGCGGGCAGGGTCAGGGTTTTTGTTTCTACCCCGTCTCTGATCTGCAATTCTCTCGGCTGGTAACGTTTACCACCGAGCGCGACATTCAAGCCGTAATTTTTCTGCTCGGGCGAAAGCCGCTCTGCTTCCCGCCCAAGCACCTGTACAAGCGTTTCTGTCGGCGACAAACCGTCGATTTTTTCGATTCTCATGCCGGGCCGGATCCCGGCGTCAAACGCCGCCGAGGCGGATTTCACATCCACCACGAGCAGTTCAGCGTCGGCATATTCTGCGTAGATATCCGAGCCCGTCGGGTAGACGCTGTAGTCCTCCAGATCGTAAGGGCCGACATTCAGGTGGGGATCGCGAAAGTTGCGCGCAAAGGCCTGGGCCACATCGATAAAGGCTTTCCGCGTTTGCGTTTGCAGCGCCTTGTGCTCGAATTCGGCTATCAGGGCCTCCGCCTTAACTGTGTGATCCAGGTACGCATAATCGGATTTCAGGACAGTCACCAGCTCCTGCCAGGCTTGTTCGGCGTCAAACGGGTGGGTGCTGGCAGAAGCGGACGAAAGACGCGTCATAACGAGATAACCGAATATTAGAGACACCACAATGGCGGGCAGCAGCATTTTTTTCATTTTCTTTCCCTGAAATTTTAATCGGCTCGCAAGCCGTCCGTGAGGCTTGTTTGGCTTGCCACTATGCACCATTTACAGGTACGTATCAACGTATTGAATTAATAGTATAAAATATAAGTGCTACGTAAAATGGTGGTCGTTGTTTTGAAACCGCCCTAACGGCTTGGTGTGCGCCCGTTATAAGCCGAGGCGGAGCACGATGGCACTTGCCCGGCATTGACCTTGAACCCGCTTCATAGGTTGAGGGATCGGTAATTTACGGCGATACTCGTTGCGGTTAACGGAATTCTAAGATGAAAAAGGAAATCGCAATGCGCTACCTACTCCCGTTGTTGTTCGCCCTATTGGTGGCCTGCAATGCCGACACCTCTTCAAAAGAGCGGGCTAAATCGCCTGACGTGTTGGCCGCCTATACCCTGCTGGCGCCGGGGCAGGCCGGCGATACCCTTATTTACGCCCGGGTTATTCTTTCCGGCGTGTACGACGCGAATCAAATGTGCCCCGAGCTTGCCGGCGATGATGGCAGCCGGGTGAAAACGCGGGTGCGGGGTTTGCATCCGGACGCGGCTAATTTTCCCGTTACCGTCTGCGAGGCGAAGGTTTCCGCGGGAACGGGTTACCGACTTCCCGATAGCGACTTCAGGCTCGCCCCCGTCAACCTGAACCCGGAAAATATTCTGGTGTTCGGCGATACCGGGTGTAAGGCGGGTGTATGCCCGACGGGCACGGCTGCCGTTCCCTTTGCACAGATGGCCGCACTCGGCGCCGCGCAGCATGCCGGACTTATCTTGCACATGGGAGATTACAACTACCGCGGCACGTCCGGCAGCATAGAGAAGGATATCTATGCCTACGATGCGGGCGACGGCGGTTACGGCGGGCCGTCTTGCGGTCTGGAGGAAACCTATTACAGCCAGAATGCCGCGGGAAGTACGACCCAGGATCATTGGCAGACCTGGTATGACGATTTTTTCCTTCCCGCGCAAAGCCTGTCGGCCAGCGCGCCCTGGGTGTTTGCCCGCGGCAACCACGAGTTGTGCAGCCGCGCAGGTCCCGGCTGGTTTTATTTTCTCGGCCCCGGTTCTTCCTTGCCGGGAGGCATAGCGCAACAGGCCTGTCCGGCGCAGGGACGACTCGATACGCCACCGGCAACGGCGCGTGAGCACATTCGTATGGCGGCGCCCTATCAGCTTCGGCTGGAAAAACTCAACCTTTGGGTGATGGATTCGGCCAATGCGTGCGACGACCGAAGCGGTAATGAACTGACGGTTGAATTCCGCTCTCAGTTCGAGTTGCTGCAACGGCTTGCCAAGGCGTCGCCCGACAAGCCCGTGTGGATGATGACGCACAGGCCGCTGTGGGGCGTCGTCAATCAGAGCACGGGGGAAACGCTCAACAAGATGATGCAAACGGCGCTGGCGCAGACAGCGGAGGGGAGCCTGCCTTCCCAGGTGGCTCTGTCACTGTCCGGGCACATGCACAGCTATCAGTCGCTGACGTTTCCGGCAGGCAGCAAACGGCCGCCGCAGCTGGTGGTCGGCGACAGCGGGGTGAGTTTGAGTGCTGAGTTCTCGGAGCGGGATTTTACGGCCCCGGTCGACGGCGTGGAAGCGCAGGGCAACGCCGAGGGCAAGTTCGGTTTTCTGACTATTCAGGCGGGTCGGGGCAAGGCCTGGCTGGGACAGCTGCTGGATCATGAGGGCAAGGCGTTTATCCGCTGCGACTCTGGCAACCCGGAAAAGGGCGAACGGATCTGCCAGTAGGCAACGGCAGGGATAGAGATAAAAATGCCGGGCAAAAGCCCGGCGTTTTTATGCTTGAGAAAGTTTATCTCATAGTAACAAACTCTTCCGAACCGGTTGGGTGAGAGCCGCCCGAAAATAGCGAATACGTGGAGCTATTTTAGGCTCGAACGCGAGGCAAAGGATGCCAAGCCGGGCATAACGCCAAGGACGGCTTGCAACGCTTTACTATCTCATAGTAACAAACTCTTCCGAGCCGGTAGGGTGTATAGCCACCACCGCATCGAAATCGGCCTTGGTGGCGCCCATCTTCATGGCGACCGCGAAGCCCTGAATCATTTCGTCGACGGCAAAGCCGATGCCGTGCAGGCCGACCACCTTTTCCTCCGGGCCGACGCATACCAGTTTCATGGTGCAGGGCTGGCGGTGCTGGGTGACGGCGGTGTACATCGCCGCGAAGCTCGATTTATAGACCTTGACGTTGTCGGCGCCGTATTTGGCGACGGCGTCCGGCTCGCTGAGGCCGATGGTGCCGATGGGCGGGTGGCTGAACACCACGGTCGGCACCAGGTCATAGTCCATCTTGGCGTTCGGCATCGCCGGGTTGAACAGGCGTTCCGACAGCAAACGTCCCGCCTTTACCGCAACCGGGGTCAGTTCGATGCCGCCTTCCATGATGTCGCCCAGGGCATAGATGTTCGGCGCCGAGGTATTCTGGTATTCATCGACCTTGATATAACCGCGCTCGTTGGTTTCAACGCCCGCCGCGGCCAGGTTGATCTTGTCGGTGGCCGGTTCGCGGCCGATAGCCCAGATCAGCGTATCCACGTTCCAGCTTTCACCGTTTTCGATGTGCAGGGTCAGGCTGCCGTCCGCTTCCTTGACCACCTCTTTCGGCGTGCTGTCGGTGTGAAGGGTAGGGCCATGCTTGCTCATCACTTCCGTCAGGGTGTCGACCAGCATGGGGTCGAAGCTGCGCAGCGGCGCATGCTGGCGCACGAACAAATGGGTTTCACTGCCGAGGCTGTGCAGCACACCGGCGATTTCCACCGCGATATAACCGGCGCCCACCACGGCAACCCGTTTCGGTTGTTCGTTCAGTTCGAAAAAGCCGTTGGAATCGATGCCGTATTCGGCGCCCGGAATGGCCGGAATGCAGGGGCGGCCGCCGACGGCTACCAGGATATGATCGGCACTATAGTGTTCGCCGTTCACCTCGACGGTTTTATTGTCGACGAAGCGGGCGAAGCCCTTGATCACGGTGACACCGTTGCTGGCCAGGTAGTTGTTGTAGCCGCTGTGAATGCGCCCGATATAGGCCTCGCGGCTGTTTACCATGGTTTGCCAGTCGAAATTTTTTACTTCGACGTCGAAGCCGTAATCCGGCGCAAACAGGTTGATCGCCTCGGCGATCTGCGCGCCGTGCCACATTACTTTTTTCGGTACGCAGCCGACGTTTACGCAGGTGCCGCCCAGGGGGCCTGCCTCGATAAGCGCCACCTTGGCGCCGCGCATGGCGGCGCGATTGGCCGAGGCGATACCGCCGCTGCCGCCACCAATTGCAATGTAATCAAAATGTTGAGCCATAATTACTTCTCAAAGCCAAAAATTAAACCGCCCTAGGATACCATCTAATTGCCACGGGCAAAGTCGAACGGCGGGAATTTTTTAGATGCCAGCAATCGATTTTTCAGAACGTTCGTACAAAGCGCGTTATGGCAGGTGCGCGGGGAGTTGAGCAGATAAAGCGGCCTTGCCGGGCTTGTGTTTTTAACGCTTTACCCCAACTATGAAGGTATTCGGAATAACAAGAGAAAGAATTATGACCAACCCATTGATCGGCCTTGAAGGGCTGCCGCCGTTTTCCAAAATAAAGGCCGAGCACGTGGTGCCGGCGCTGAAGGCGGGCATCGCCCATTGCCGTGACACCATAGACCAGGTATTGAAAAACAGCGATTTTACCTACCGGAACCTGGTGCTGCCGCTGGAAGAAGCGGACGACAAGCTGTCGCGTCTGTGGTCGCCGGTGTCGCATATGCATTCTGTGGTCAACAGCGACGAGCTGCGCGCCGCCTACGACGAGTGTCTGCCGCTGATCTCCGAATATTCCACCTATGTCGGTCAGCATCAGGGCCTGTACCAGGCCTATCTGGCGATCCGTGACGGCGAGGAGTTTGCATCGCTTTCCACCGCTGAGCAGAAGGTGATCACCAATGCCCTGCGGGATTTCGAACTTTCCGGGATCGGGCTGG
>JBNKEN010000100.1:0-3218 GCA_050288805.1 Pseudoalteromonas sp. | reverse complement strand
GGCGAATCGAGACTCACCTGCAGGGCCTGTTCTATCTCTTCCTGCAATGCATCGAGCGCCGCCATTTGCAGGGCTGCCTGCTGCGCCTTTTTCAGCGCGTCTTGCCGAGCCTGATGCGCCTCACTCAGGTGATCGATATGGCTGTCTAGTTTTTCGCATAGCGTGTTGTACTTGGCGATTGCTTCCTCACGCGCTTCGTCGACCAGCCACTCAAGCTCAACTTGCTGCCAGCGTCTTTTGAGTTCCCGATAGCGTGAATCCGCATCGAGGTAATCGCTGTTGTCGCGCAGAGCCTTGATAAGGGCGAGCACCATCTTAACTTCCTGCTCAACCTTGGCCGGCATCTCGGCAGCACGCTTACATTCTGTCAGGTGGTTTTCCAGCGCTTCCTTTGCCGCCCCGCTGGCATGACGGATAGCAGACTTGCTGAGTTCCTGGTGTATGATCAGATCGCAAAGCGCCAGCTGCTCTTGCTCGTCGGCCTGACGGAAGATTTGGCCGATGAGTTCGGCATTCGAGAGGCGTTTTAACAGTTTAATTCTGAGTGGGGACGGCGCTTCGTTGAGAACGATTTTTTCGAGAGTGCGGAGGTCGGCATGGTGTTCGATGAAACGAATCTTTATCTCTTCGTCGAGATCTTTTCGGCCGTCCAGTACGGCTCTGGCGAGCTGGCTCTGGGCCTGGCTTTTAATCTCCCCCTGCGGTTCACGTTCGCACATCTGCCACCAAAGGGCCAAATCATCCAATTTAACCAGGGCCTGACGTCGCACCTCACTCGCTGGATCCTGTAATGCCAGCTGTTTAAGAATCGCCTGATCCTTTCCGATGTCCATCCCCGCCAAGGCTTTAAGGCGGATCCGGGTGTCGGGATGACGCCACTTAGGAATAAAAAATTGCTTAAAGATCATCGCTGCCGAACCTGATTATTTCATTGTCGTCGATAAATTCCTGCTTCAGTTCGCGCTTGGATTTTTGTACCAGCTGACCGTCTTCACCGACGGTGAACTGCTCGTTGGTCTTGGCCACCTTCGCCTGGTACAGCATAACAAGCTGAATTGTCTGCGCTTTTTGTTCTTCACTCAGCGGCGTACCGTCGGGCCATTTACCGGTCGAGGCGCCATACTCCAGGCGCTGATAGATTTCGGGCGTTAGCGTATTAACAAGGACATCAATATTCATGGATTACTTTCTTTTCAGGATCACTAAACGTACGCGATTAACCAGATACCAGACGATACCGACGGCGATGGCGCCGCGACAAATCATCAGTTCAAGGCTTCCCTGAGCCGGTGTACGGGAATACAAATAAAGGAAGCCGCTCAAAAATAACATCAGGGCGATGAAAGATTCGTTGGTCAGTCGTTGACGACGGCGAAATTTAGCTCGGGCGGCTATCTCCTGCAGTTCTTCTTCATTGAGCTCAGCAAAGGCCGTATCGCAATGAGGGCAATGCTTGTGTTTGTCGGAAATGGATTTATTACAGCTGGGGCAACTTATTATCGCCATCTCATTCTCCTGCTCAGTGGATATAAAAAAGGCGCCGGTTCGGCGCCTTCACATTTTACTCTTTTAATTCCGCTTTGTCTGTCTTGAATTCTTTCCAGTACTCATCGATGCACTGCTTCATTTCCTTGCGCAGCATCATGATGCCGAACAGGTTAGGCAGGGTCATAACGACGATGGCGACCGCGGCCAACTTCCACACCAGGGTGGTGTCGGCAAAGGACGCCCAGAAGAAGCCGGCGACATAGAATACGCGATATGGCATCACGGAACGGCTGCCAAGCAGGTAAATCATCGCGCGGTCACCATAGTAAGACCAGGCAATGGCTGTGGAAAACGCGAACAGCAACAGGCCGATACTGACGATGTATTGACCGTAGTCGCCCATAAAGCCGCGCATAAACGCCTTGGTGGTCAATTCTGCGGAATGTACCAACGACTTACCCTTGACGCTGATGCTGTCGTCAACGATCAGACCGTCTTTCACTTCTACCGTGCCGGTATAGACATGGCGCTCGGTGATCCCGAAACGCACGTCCTCGGCAACCGAGCGCGAGTGAATGATGGTGAAATCCTGGTTGATCGGCCGACCGTCGATCACATTGATGCTGCCGCTGTAGTTTTCAATCGCACTGTCATGGCCGTTGAGGTAGTTATAAAGCTCTACCCTGTCCTGCTCACTTTGGTCCGAATAGTTACCGGCCAGAATACTCATGCTGGAACGCTCGAAGGTGGTTTCGAACTTCTCGTGCCAGACACCGGACGACAGGATCACCAGACCCGTCAGGGTACAGATGATGATGGTGTCGATAAAGGGTTCCAGGATTGACACCATACCTTCGGACACCGGCTCATGAGCCTTGGCCGAGGCGTGGGCAATCGGCGCAGAACCCTGACCCGCTTCGTTTGAGAACAGACCGCGGTTCACTCCGCGGTTAAACGCATAGGCAAACGAAGCACCGAGGAAGCCGCCGGCGGCAGCCGAACCGGTAAAGGCTTCGGTAAAGACGGAAACGAACGACGGAATAATGTTCTCGTAGTTATACAGGATCACCGCCAGGGCACCGACGATATAAATCGCCGCCATGACCGGCACCACGCGCGAAGTGATCGCAGCGATACGGGTAATACCACCGAGAATAACCAGGGCCAGGATCACGGAAAGCACCGCACCGGTTGCCATAGGGGCGATACCGAAGGTCGCTTCCATGCCTTGGGCAATGTTGTTGATCTGCGGAAGACTGCCGGTGCCGAACGAACTGATCACGGTCGCAATGGCGAACAAAATGGCAAGCCATTTCATGTTCAGGCGTCGGTCCATGTAATACATGGGGCCACCGGCCATGGTACCGTCTTCGGTTTTTACCCGGTATTTATGAGACAGGGTGACCTCGACAAACTTGGTGGTCATACCAAAAAATGCCGTCATCCACATCCAGAATAAGGCAGCCGGGCCGCCGATCGATATGGCCAGTGCCACGCCGCCGATATTACCGGTACCGACCGTACCCGACAGCGCCGTCGCCAGCGCCTGAAAGTGAGAGGTATCCCCTTCATCGGTCTTCTTGTCGTACTTACCGGATACGATGCGTAGCGCATGTTTGAAGTAGCGAACCTGGGGAAACTTAAGGTAAAGGGTGAAAAACAGACCGACGCCGAGCAGCACGTAGGGGAACCAGGCTGCCCCGCCTAACATGCCGTCCAGGCTGTCGAGA
>JBNKEN010000099.1:0-9029 GCA_050288805.1 Pseudoalteromonas sp. | reverse complement strand
GGGCTATCCCTGCGCTCACCATTTCATGGCCGAACTGCGTTCGTTCACCACAATTTGCCGGGAGCAAATGCGAAAAGCGTTAGCTTCGTTCACGGAATGTGAGCGACTGGATGTTGCGACTAAAAATATTCCAGATATTTTTGTCTGTTTTAATGTCGTCGGCTTGTGGGTGAGTTGAAGCAGAAAACGAAAAGGCCCCGCAGGGCCTTTGATTCAATACGGTGGTTTCAGTTTCTGCGACGCAGGCCACTGAATCCAAGCAGACCTAAGCCTAACAACACCAAACTGGCTGGCTCAGGAATGGTTTGAGCCGAGAAAGAAAAATATCCACTTCCCAGTCCGGGACCGTTGGTTGAGAAGGTCCAACTTCCGGGGGTGTCATCATAACCGATACCGTGAATGATGCCGTATCCCATTACGAAGGCGAAATTGCTGTTCGCTATGTTGTACGTGATGCTGGTGAGATCAAAAGAAAAATCCCCCACCTGCCACAGATCATCGGCAGGACCGACACTGAAGGGGTCGATGAAGGTGACCGACATGCCCGCGACCGAAGAGAAATCCCCGTCTGTACTGGCATCGTTATTGACCAGAGGGTTGTCGAAATCGATGGTAACGACCTCGCCGTCGACGATCTCGATTTCAGCCCCACCGCCAAAGCCAATTTTGCCCGTGATAGGTACTGCAAATACGCTAGAGGCAGAAAAGAGCAAAACGATGCAGGTAAAGTATTTGATTAACGCCTTTTTCATAACCTAACTCCCGCAGTTGATTATTATTCCAATGGTGTTTTATTAATACCGCCTATCTTATAAGCATTTTATGAGCCAAATATTTTAGTTGTTTAAAAACAATTGGTTAGTTGTGTTTTTGGCGCGTTCATCATATTTTGTGTATAGAAATTCGACAGCTCGTTTGTAAGATACATGAGAGAGAGTTTCGAGAGTGCCGGTACTTTGTAGCAAGGACCCATTTCTATGTCGTATCAAGGTGCCTTGCTGGCAGCAAGGCCCCTAAGCGCAAGGCGCACATAAGGGCCTGTAAAATAAATCGACGGGTTTACTCCCGGCTCACGGCCTTCCAGTGTTCCTGTACCGCTTGATTTTCCGGCAGCATGATTTTGGCTTTTTCCAGCAGAGAGCGGGCTTGAGATGCTTGTCCAGACTGAAACAGGATCCAGCCATAGGTGTCGAGCACATAAGGGTTGGCCGGCGCCAGTTCGTAGGCTTTTTTTGCCAGAATTAATGCTTTTTCATCTTTTTCAAGGTGATATAGCCAGGCGGCATTGTTCAATGTCGTCACGTGATTAGGTGCTTTTTGCAATATCTCCTCGTAGAGGCCCAAAGCTTCCTTGTTGTTGTTTCCTGCCTCAAGTTCAAGAGCCCGGTTCATTTTTGCATCCAGACTGGCAGGAAATGCGGATTGCCATTCGGATAAAAACTGTGAGGCCTTCTTCTCATCGGTATTTCTGAGTGCCAGATACAGTTTTTTCCCGAGCATGTTGCTTGGCTCTTCCCGCCATAAGGATTGCAACAGACCAGACGCCAGCTGTGCGTCTCCTCTTTTTATTGCAAGCTCAGCCCTGAACGCGTCGGCCAAAGGGGTGCCCGGAAATTGGGTAGTCATCTGGGCAATCAGTTTTTCTGCTTCATCATACTGTTTTGACTGGATTTCAACATTGATGAGCGCCGCCAGGTAGCGTTTGTTGTCCGGTGCTTTTTGAATATTTGCAAGTGCAGCGGTGCGGGCTGCCGGATAGTCCTTGTACTGCAGGGCTGACAAGGTCCTGCGGTAGGTGATCTCCTGATCCAGCGATTCCTTGTAAGGGATTAATTGGTGCGGCAGCGCGTCACCCACCTTATCGAGGTAGGCTTGGGCCTGCTTAAGATCGTTTTGCTGTGCCGCGAAAGCCGTTTGAACCAGGCTGAGTATTGCAGGATTGTGATTTTGGGGGAGTTCTCCGCTGGCGAGTTGTAAATTTTTACCAAGCTTGATCATCGCCAGTAAAGCTCCCTGGTATCCTCGAATATCATCGGGATGGGCTTTGACATAGTCTTGGAATGCCATTAAAGCATTTGACCAATTTTGCTCTGCCAATTGCAACTTGGCCAATCCAAAGGCTGCATCTAAATTGTCCGGTTCGTTCTTTGCCAGCTGCTCGAATACGGCTCGAGCATCCTCATAACGTTTGCGGAAGATAAAGTAGTTCCCCTTAAAAAGTTGGCTTACCGACGGGGAGGTTTCCGGCAGGGAGGCGATGAACTGGTCGGCCTGTTCCATTTGATTTTGCTGTATGTAATTTTCCAACAGTGCTTTCTGTAGCGCCGGGTTATTAGGCTCTCGGGTCAAGGCATTCTTTAGTGTTGCCTGTGCAGCAGCGAGATCGGGTGAAGGTATTCGGGTCAGGTATTCGCTTTTGGCCAGCGCCAGGCGTTCACCCTCCGGAGGATTTTTTTCCAGTTTATCCAGTCCTGATTCTGCTTTAGACCAGGCCTTCTGCTTGATGGCTGCAATGGTGTAAAGGTAGAGGAGATTAGGATTGCTTTCCTCCGCTATCACGGGATCAAGCATGCTTAACACCCTGTCGGCCTGAGCAAGTTTTAGCTGGGTTACAGCATAGAGTTGGGTCAGTTGGTCATTGCTGCTTTCCGGATCGACGATATCGGCCAGGTATGCCTGTGCGCCTGCCAGGTCCCCTTTGCGATAAAGTAGCATGCCTAGCATGGTCGCTGCCTGGCGGTTATGCGGTGCTTCTTCAAGCAAGGCACGTAATTTCTGCTCTGCTTGGTCAATGCGTTGATTCTTATACAAATCCAGTGCTTCGAGGTAACGCTGATTTACCGAGTTGGCTTCCGGAAACTCTTCGGCCAGCAATCGCGAGTAGATCGAGGCTTCGGCGCTGCGCCCTTGGCGTGTCAGGGTGTCGGTGAGGGTTTGTAAAATTTGAATGCGTTCGGGGGTAAAAAGATCCGATGCAGGTAAGGTGGACAGCGCGAGGGTGAGGTTATGCTCTGCATCGCTTAATTTACCCTGCTGGAGGTAGACGAAGCTGGTCAGCATCAGGCTTTGCACGTTTTCTGGGTCGGCTTCATGGGCTTGGGTAAAATAGTCCAACGCCTTATCTTGTTGCTTGTTTACAAAGGCTATTTTTCCTTTCCCGGTCAGGGCCTCAGCCTTGTATTCGGGATTGGACATGAGCTTATCAAATGCTTCTTCGGCAGCCTCGTAATGCTTACTTAGCAGTAATTGTTCGGCTTGAAAACGAGTCCATCTGGCGTCGTCTTCAGCCAGTATTTCTTTGTTCATATCGAGTAGTTTTTGCGCCGATATCAATTTATTACTTTTTTGCAGGACATCCACTTTGGTGAATAAAAACTCAGCCGAAGGGGGGCCCTGATATTTATCCAGGGTCGCCAAAGCCGTTTCTGTTTGCCCGGCCGTAAGCAGCGTTTTAGCCATCAGCAGGTAGCCATCTTCTTTTTCCGGCGCCCTGGTCATGACGATGTCAGCGGCCTTCATGCTGGCTTTAAACTGGCTGTTATCCAGGTATTGTTGGCCTTGTTGTAAAATCTGCCGGATGTCCTGTTGCTGGCTTGAATCGGCTGCATCGGAGCAGGCCGATAGGGCCAGTAAAACCTGTAACATGGTTGCAATGGCAAGTGTACGTATGAAGAATGTGCCTTGCGTTGTAAAACTGCTATATGCCCTGAACATAATGTACCCCCTTGGTGAGTGTCGTACGGTGACGCAGAGCGGTTAATTTAATTGGTACTTCTTCATTAAGTCGTATAGGGTGGGCCGCGTAACCCCAAGCAATTTTGCTGTTGCCGAAATATTGTTGTCTGTACTTGCCAATGCGTTCTTGAGGGCGGCTACCTCAGCACGCTGACGTGCTTCTTTGAGGTTGAGCAAGGGCGAATCCGCCTCAGTCAACCCGAGGTCCTGCGCGCTGATATATTTGTTATCACACATAATACAGGCGCGTTTTACCTTATTTTCCAGTTCACGCACGTTACCCGGCCATGGATAGTGTTCGATGGCGTTGATTGCATCTTCGCTGAACCCTACCGGGGTGAGCCCCTGTTCGCTGACCGTTTTGTTAAGTATGTGTTTGGCGATCAGTATCTTGTCTGAGCCTCGCTCGCGCAGTGGTGGAATGTCGATCTGAATTTCTGCAATTCGGTAATAAAGATCTTCGCGAAATGTGCCCTCGCGGATCATTTCCGACAAATCCCGGTGGGTGGCACAAACAACCCGGGTATCTATTGCCATCTGCTGTCGGCCACCGACTCTTTCTATCACTCTTTCCTGGAGAAAACGCAGTAATTTTGCCTGCAGATGTAAGGGCATATCGCCGATTTCATCAAGAAACAAGGTGCCGCCATCGGCCAATTCTATTTTTCCCGGCGTGCTTTTGACGGCGCCGGTAAATGCGCCTTTTTCGTAGCCGAATAGCTCGCTTTCAATCAGATTTTCCGGGATCGCCGCACAGTTGATCGCAACCATTCTATGCTCGTTGCGGCTGCTTAACTGGTGCAGTGCGGTGGCGAGAATCTCCTTCCCCGTGCCGCTCTCACCGAGCAATAAGCAGCTTGCGTCGGTAGGGGCTATTTTCTCGATCATTTTGCTGATCTTCAGCATTTTCTCGTCATTGGCGATAAGTCCGTTCAAGGTTGAGAACTGCTGCTGGCTGAGTTGGCGGTTCTGCTCTTCCAGATTGAAGATATGAAACGCCCGTTGAACTATGAGATCCAGGGTGTCGGGGTCGACCGGTTTACTGTAGAAATCATAGGAACCGAGTTTTACCGCCTCCATGGCATGTTGGTTACCTTCGTTGCCGGTCATGACTATGATCTTCATATGAGGCGCCAGGCGCAGGGCCTGTTGCAGCAACTCAAACCCTTCCCTAACGCCGTTTTCATCCGGTGGGAGACCAAGATCCTGGATCATGACATGGGGCTCGTGCAGGCGAATGGCGGCAATGGCATCTTCCTGGTTACAGGCTGTGACGACCGTGTAATCGGTAAAATGCCATTTGAGCTGGGTTAACAGCCCTTGGTCATCTTCAACAATCAGCAGTGTCGGCGCTTTGTTTTTCACGATATTACCTTTTAAAAGCGGTAGGCTATGCGGGCTGCGACCCTGGTTTCGCGATAGTTGAAATGCAACTGGTTGTTTTCATGGTCTCTGTATGATGCCGACAGCGTCATGTTCAGATGCTCGTTGAATTTGTATTTTCCGGAGAGGCGTGCCAGCCATTGTTTTTTGTTGCTCCCGCCGTAAAGGTCCGAATCGCGGTAAAGGAGCTGTAAGGTGGAGCTGAATCTTTCGCTCAGACGCCAGGTTAACTGATCGCTGATCCCGCTTTGGTTGATGGTTTCAAGCGGCCGGCTTTGCAGCGCCGATGCAATGGGTTCATGCTTGCTCCAGAACAGAATGACCCGGTTATAAAGCGTCGTTTCCGGAATTTCAAAGCGGTATGCGAGCGTTGCCGAATCGATCCAGAGCAGCTGGGTGAGAGAATAATTGCTTTCGCCAAATTCCGGCTGGTATATCTCCAGTCCGACGGATGAATCAGTCAGGATGCGTTTGGCATTGAATTCAAGCTGGTTTTTGCGGTTGGTATAGAGGTAGCCTACCTCATAGTTGACGCCGGATTCACTGTCGTCGGTGGATTCGAAATCAATTTTACTGCTACCGGCACTGACCAGATACGCGCCGCCCAATATTAACCCCGTCAGTTTTGCGTGTGAATTGACCTGGGTGTAGCTGATATCGAAATGGGTGAACTTGGCTTTTTCGTATTGCCCGTACAGGTTAATCGCCGTGTGATCGTCAATCGCATAGCTCCACTGCAGGTATCCCTGGTTGCGATCGCTGTTCTGTAGGTCCGATTCGCTGAAATCGGCCCGTTTATAGCTGTAGCCCATTTCTATAACTGCGCGATCGGCATAGGGAATACGCCATATCGGGGTTGCAGCCAGCACATCGCGGTTCCCCTGGTTGTTGGGTAATTCTACCAGGTTTTGATCCACCAAATAGCGATGGCGCAGGTGACTGAGATCGATCACCAGGTTTTCACCGTAAATTTGCTGCGTGATATTGGCTCGCCCCTGCCAATAGCTCTCATCCTTCAGGCCTTCTTCACTGTAGTCAGAAACACTGCCGCGATAGTTTAAGGTGATTTGGTTATGGGGGCGTTCCGCGTGATAGCCGAGCGCCGCGAAGATGGCGCGTTCGTTACCCGAGGTTTTTTCGCTGTTTGTGACCTTGAATATATTATCGCTGTATTCATACATGGCCCCCAGCTCGACGAAGTTTGCGCCGCCGGATAAACGGTCGAACACGGTTTCTTCAAAGATCTCCTGTGAGTCGGCGCTGAAGGCCGAACCTAGCAGAGTAAAACAACACAAAAGGGGGGATTTAGTTATTTTTTTCATAGCCGATAGCCTTAGTTATTGAATACGAGTCCCGCAAGTTTTTCTTTACCTATCAGTTCTGCGCCGCTTTGCACCTGCGCCAGGTTGCAGCGGCCATAGCCCACGACGATCAGCGCCAGGTCGCAGATGGAAGCCAGGATCTGGCTTTCCGCATACTGGCCGATGGGGGGGGTGTCTAAAATAATAAACCGATCCGGGTAGCGCTCTTTGACCGATTGAATGAAGTTCTCCATCCGCTCCGAGGAAAAGTTTTCTGCCGCGTTGATGACGTTAGAGCCGACGGGGATGGCCCTGACTCGGGGAATACCCGGGGAATAAATGATATCCGAGATGGAATCCGTGTCTTTTTCGAGAAAGTTGGTCAGGCCTAGCTGAGGATGCTGCGGCAGGTACCGTTGCAGGGACGGCGCATAGATGTTGCAATCGATCACCAGCGCCGTCTTACTCGGATCCAGGGCGATACTGGCCGCCAGATTCATGGCGACATGGCTGGTGCCGCTCCCTTGTGTAGCTCCGGTCACCATGCAAACAAAATTACGCCCCTTGGACTTTTTCAGTAAATTGGTGCGCAGCTCACGGTATGCGTTGAGCGCCTTGTAATTATCGAGATCCGCGTAAATCAGTTTGCGCTCGTCCAGTTGCTGGGGCGTCAGCATATTGGAGTCATGCATCATCTGACGAAGTCCCTTGCCGGACTCTTCGCTCACATTCTTTACTTGGTCCGCCGCGGAGGCGTTACTTGATTGCATTGTTAATGGTGTCCAAATGAAACAATTGATCCAATGGCACGTTGTACTTGTGGGTCAGGGCCAGTCCGACATACAAGGTCAGGGCCATCAGGGTGAACAGTATCAAGAGCAGATTGTGTAATCGTGCCTGTTTCTTCTCACTACGGGTCAATGTGTGTTCAAGACAGCCTATGACCTGTACGTCGGCGATGTGGGAAAGCTGGGATGCCATACGGATCCTGCCGTCGAGAATGATTTTGCTGCTGAAAAAGGCCAGCACCAACAGCATGCTGACGAGCGGAGAAAAAATGACGAAATGAAGGAAACGGATCCCGGAGGGCATGGTCGGGTAGGTGGCCGGCTCCTGGATCTTGTAGTTGACGCCTTGTCCTTCGATATCCAGCACCATGGACAAACGGGCCTTTTCCTTTTTACTCAGCATTTCCTCATACTGGCTTTTCATGACGCTGTAGTCGCGGGTCAGCTCCGACAACTCGGCCTGGTTGGCCGCGATGCGTTTACGTCTGGCAAAGGCTTCGTCGGCCAGCTGTTGAAAAGACGCCAGGCGGTTCTTCAATGTCCGGCTCTCAACCTCGGCATCCCCCAGTTTGCTTCGTAACTGGGTGTAAATCGGGTTGAATTCGGCCCCGGCCTCGGGTTTTACCGTTGGTTTGTCATTTAGCGCAGCGATGGTTTTTTGTAGGTTTTCGATTTGGTAATTGAGATCTAAGACTCCGGGATAATCTTCCTTGTAGTGCATCAGCAGGTCGTTTCGTTGCTGTTCCAGTTGCTTCAGTTGGGCGTGATAGATGGCTGCCTCGTAATCTTTTGTGGCAAATTTGTCTGCACCATCCAGTTGTTTTTGCAGTGAGGCGATTTTTGTATCGCTTTCCTGCACCTGAATCTTCATTTCTTCTATGGTGGCCCGGAGTGACGCGATGCGGGCGTTCACCTCCTCGGCTGTGCCGTCGAGGTTGTTTGCCTGAAAGCTTTTCAGCTTTTCCTCGGAGCGCAAAAGCTGCTCTTTGTAGGATTCAACCTGTTGTTCGATAAACTGGTAGGCGCCGCGGCTTTCTTCCCGTTTGGTGTTGGCGCTGTCTTCGATAAACAGCGAAACCAGATTGTTGAGAATCCGAAAGGTCCTGTCCGCCGAGTCATCTTCGAAGGCGATCTTGATGTAGTTACCGGACAGTCCCTCCAGGGTGATTTTTTCTCTTAGCTGGATGATTTTCTGATCGCGCAAGGTCGAATCGGCGAACGCTTCTTTGCCATATGTTTCATCTATGACCTTGCCGAGCATTCGGGGGGAATAGATAATGTCCTGTACTTGAGTGGCGCGGTTCTGTTTAACGCCCGTGACGCTCGCTGTCTTACCGAGCAAGGGTTTAATAATGTTCTGGTTGTCGGCGTAGATGGTCACCGAACTCTGAAAGCTGGACGGCGTCAGTGCGCCCAGGGTTAAAAAAGCAAAGCTCATCAGGGTGACAAGCAGGGCAACCTTAAACTTGCGTTGCCATACCTCTCGCCAGATTACCTGAATGTATTGAAATAATATATTGAGTTCCATAGGTCAGAAGATACTCTCTGGGACGATAAGGATATCCGAAGGCCGCAGTTCGAAGTTGGTGTCCATTTTGCCTTCTTTCAGGATGTCATCTATGCGGATCCGGTAGCTGGCCGTGCCTTTGGGAGTTTTTCTGTACAGTGTCGCCTGATCGGCGTTGGCGAAGGGAGTCACGCCGCCGGCAAGGAGAACCAGATCCAGCACCGTCATTCCGCGTCGATAGGGAACCGATTGCGGCACATTCACCGCACCTGAAATGCGCACCCGGGTCAAAAACGCCGAACTGTTGGCTTCCGT
>JBNKEN010000098.1:0-2193 GCA_050288805.1 Pseudoalteromonas sp. | reverse complement strand
GGGCTTGGCATCGAACATGTTCAGGGCGATTTGCATCGATTGGTGCCGACCGCTGACTTTGCCGGACTCCCCGTTGGCGAGACCTTGCGAGTCCCGTTTGAAGGAGCGGTTTGGGTTGTGGCCTACAGCGACTTTATGCCGCGTGCCTTTATCGTGGCCGACGACCTGAAACCGGCGCTGTTTGCCAATACCGACAGCGAAAACTTCGCCGATTTTGTCGCACCGCTTGAGCGGGAAAACCAGCTGCGCCGCTATCAAAGCCCGCAAGACCTGACCCGACTAGCCACTGCGGGCACGCGGTTTGATGACAACCGGAATATTATCGCAATAGCTCCCTCGGATGCCCTGAAACGCATCATCCCTAAACCCCTCCGCAGTGAGTTCAAAAGGGGCAGCGTTACCCTGGATTCGGGTTGGCAGCTGCGCTATGCCGGGCGTCTCAGTTCAGAGGTTGAGGTATTCAACCGAGATCTGAGTAAAAAATACGGCCTGACGTTGGCCGCCGCGCCAGACCATGTTCCGGCGCAAGCGCCTTTCATCGAGCTCAAGGTGGATGAATCCCTCAACGGCGGCAAGGCCGAGAGCTATCGCCTCAGCATAGAAAAAAATCGTATCAGCATTATCGGCAGTGACAACGCCGGCGCCTTCTACGGCATGCAAAGTTTATTGGGCTTATTACCCGCAGAAAAACAGGGCTCTTATATTCTGCCGCGTGGTGAAATAACCGATGCGCCGCGCTATCGCTGGCGTGGCATGCATTATGACAACGGACGTAACTATCACGGCAAGGCGGCGCTGTTTAAGCTGGTCGAACAGATGGCCCGCTATAAGCTCAACAAGCTGCATTGGCATTTTTCAGACGACGAGGGCTGGCGGCTGGAAATTCCGGGCCTGCCTGAACTGACCGAGATCGGCGCCTTCCGCTGTTTCGATTTGGCCGAAGAGCAGTGTTTGCTGACCCAGCTCGGCACCGGTCCGTTCAAAACCGGTTCCGGCAACGGCTACCTGAGCCGCAGCGATTTCATCGAGCTGCTGAAATTCGCCAAGGCATGTCATATTCAGATCATTCCCGAGGTTGAAGGGCCGGGGCATGCCCGCGCCGCAGTAAAGGCGATGGAGGCAAGGGCGAGAAGACTGCAAGAACAGGGAAAAAGTGAGGACGCGGTGCGTTACCTGCTCAGCGATCCGGCCGATACATCTTCCTATTCCACGGTGCAGAATTATAACGATGATGCGATTAACGTGTGCATGGAATCCTCCTACGCCTTTCTCGATAAGGTCACCTATGAATTGCAGGGAATGTATCGCGAGGCGGGTGTTTCCCTGCGCAATCTGCATTTCGGCGGCGATGAGGTCGGCAAGGGCGCCTGGGAAGGTTCGCCTGAGTGTACAACCTTGTTTGCCCGCCCGGACAACGGGATCAGCGGGGTCGCTGATCTGAAACCCTATTTCACCCGCCGCATCGCCGTCATGCTGGCAAAACGAGGCATTACTCCGGGCGCCTGGGAAGACGGCATGATGTACGATGCGCTGACGCCGTTCAAACGCGACGAGTTTCCCAATCAATCGCTGACAGTCAATGCCTGGGACAATATCTGGGAATGGGGCGTGGCCGACAGGGCTTACCGCCTGGCCAACGAGGGTTATCAGGTGGTGCTTTCGCACGGCACTCACCTTTACTTTGATCACCCCTACGAGGCAAGCCCCGATGAAAGGGGTTATTACTGGGCCACCCGTTACACCGACAGCCGTAAAACCTTCGGCTATATGCCCGATGATGTCTATGCAAATGCCGATTACACCCGTACCCGGGAGAAGATCGGCAACCTGGAGGCTCTGGTAGGGCGTCCGCTGCCGCAATTGGAAAAGTCCGAGAACATACTCGGTATTCAGGGTCAGGTGTGGTCGGAAACCATTCGCTCCGAAGCACAGTTGATGCAAATGGTGTTTCCGCGTCTGCTGCCGTTAGCCGAACGTGCCTGGCATAGGGCCGAATGGGAAGGTCGCAGCCCGCAGCCGACAAAGCGAATACAGGACTGGAGCGAATTTTCTGCCGCCGTGGCGGGTAAAGAGCTGGGTAAACTCAAACGTGACGGAGTGAACGCGCGTTTGCCGCTGCCGGGCGGAAAAATAGAAAACGGCACCCTGCATGCCAATACGGCTTTTTCGGGGCTGGGCATCGAATACAGCCTG
>JBNKEN010000097.1:0-4423 GCA_050288805.1 Pseudoalteromonas sp. | reverse complement strand
CTCAACACCGGGGGCGATACCGAGACAGTTCAAACATCTCCATGCCATGGCAGAAAGGCTGATACTGGCGCCGAGACGGAAGCGAACCTTCCCAAGAACAGTGAAAGCACGACCACAGCGTTACCCCAAAAATAACAATGCCGCTCACCTTAAGTGAACGGCATTACCATACGGGGGCGTCGGATGGCCGATTTGGCCTCCTTGGGTGTTGCGTTGAAGACGATATCAGGCCGCCGAGCTGGTGCTCGAGTCCTGATGCCTGATCATATAATCGAAAGCCCCGAGACTGGCGGTCGCGCCGCTGCCCATGGCGATAATGATCTGCTTGAACGGCGTAGTGGTCACATCACCGGCGGCGTACACGCCGGGAAGACTGGTCGCGCCCTTACCGTCGATGTCGATTTCGCCGAAGCGGGTCAGTGAAAGACCGCTGTCCTTCAGCCATTCGGTGTTGGGCACCAGGCCGATTTGGACAAAGATCCCCGCAAGTTCCAGCCGATAGTTTTCACCGGACAACCTGTCGGTGTAGTTAAGGCCGGTCACGCGCTGTCCGTCACCCGTCACCTCTGTGGTCTGGGCGTTCTTAATAATTCGGATATTGCCCATGGACGCCGCCTTACGTATCAGCACCTCGTCGGCCCGCAGCGTATCAGCAAATTCCAGCACGGTTACGCTGCTGACGATATTGGCCAGATCGATGGCCGCTTCGATACCCGAGTTACCACCGCCGATCACCGCTACGTCCTTACCCTTAAACAACGGGCCGTCACAGTGCGGGCAATAGGCCACGCCGCGGCCTCGATATTCTTTTTCACCGGGCACGTTCATTTCACGCCAGCGAGCGCCGGTGGCCAATATCAGGGTTTTCGCCTTGAGCGACGCGCCGCTTTCCAGCGCCAGGGTATATCCGTCGCCCGCGACCAAAGCACTGGCGCGTTGGTTCGCCATCACGTCCACCTCATAGTCGCGTACGTGCTCTTCCAGTTGCGCCACCAGTTTCGGGCCTTCTGTTGCTTTGACCGAAATAAAGTTTTCAATCGCCAGGGTGTCGGAAACCTGACCGCCGAAACGATCCGCCACTATGCCGGTTCTGAGGCCCTTGCGCGCCGCGTAAATTGCCGCCGACGCTCCGGCCGGCCCCGCGCCCACCACCAACACATCAAACGGTTCTTTGTCAGACAGCGCCGCCGCCTGTTGCTCGGCGAGGCCCGAATCGAGCTTATGCAAAATGTTATCGAGGGTAATGGCGCCCTGACTGAAGGGTTCGCCGTTCAGATACACGCTCGGTACCGCCATGATATTGCGTGACTGCACCTCGTCCTGAAACAACGCGCCGTCGATCATGGTGGCCGTCACCTTGGGATTCAGTGCCGCCATGGTATTTAGCGCCTGTACCACCTGCGGACAGGTCTGGCAGCTGAGCGAGATATAGATGTCGAAATTCAGTTCACCGTCAAGCGCCTGGATCGCCTGCATCTGCGCCTCGGTGGCCTTGGTCGGCTGGCCGCCGCTGTGCAGAATGGCCAACACCAGGGAGGTAAATTCATGCCCCATGGGTACACCGGCAAAATTGATGCGTGTGCCGGTTTGCACCGAGCGAACCTGCAATAACGGACGGCGCTCGCTCAGTTCAGGGTCTTTAATTACGGAAATCTTGTCGCTGAGGTTGGCGAGTTCCAGCGACAGGCTTTCCAGCTCTTTCGATTTGTTGCTTTCGTCCAGCGCGACGACCAGTTCAATCTGGGCCGTCAGTGCGCTGAAGTGGTTTTGTAGTTGGTTTTTGATTGCGTTGTCTAACATGGTCACCTCATAAAACTGGCTGAATGTGAAAAAAGGGGCGCCGGGCGCCCCGTGCAAGTGCGAAGGTAATTAGATTTTACCGACCAGATCCAATGAAGGAGCCAGGGTTTCCTCACCCGGTTGCCAGGCAGCCGGACATACTTCACCGTCGTGATTGGCAACGTATTGTGCGGCCTGGACCTTACGTAGCAGCTCGGATGCGCTGCGGCCGATACCCAGGTCGTGGGTTTCAATCACCTTGATTTCACCCTCAGGGTTGATAACAAAGGTGCCGCGCAGTGCCAGGCCTTCTTCTTCAATCATCACACCGAAGTTACGCGTGATGGTGCCGGTCGGATCGCCTATCATGGGGAACTGGATCTTCTTGATGGTGTCAGACGCGTCATGCCATGCCTTGTGCGTGAAGTGCGTATCGGTTGAAACCGAGTAAACTTCGACACCCATTTCCTGCAGTTTTGCGTAATGATCAGCCAGATCGCCCAGTTCGGTCGGGCATACGAAGGTGAAATCAGCCGGGTAGAAGAAAACGATGGCCCATTTACCCAGCAGGTCCTGCTCGCTTACAGGAATAAAATCGCCGTTGTGGTAAGCTGTCGCATTGAAAGGTTTTACTTTTGTGTTGATCAGTGAATTGTTCATAGTTTCCTCTTTATCAGTCAGTTAGGTTTCGCCCGGGGTGGTTATCGTGGTTGCCCCGTTGGCATGTGACTAAGATAAAGCGGTTCGAATGATAAATAAAATGGATTGATTTGATTAATACAATCAATAAAAACGATTAAACAAGGAGTCCCATGAAACACCCGGTCCACCATACCCAGCTCGGCTACCTGAGCCTGCTGCCCTTTCTTCTGGCGCTGGCGTGGCCTCTGCTCACGGGCAGCAGTGCTCTCAGCCAGGAAAGCTTTGCCGTCTACAGCACGGGACTGTTTTACTTCTGGTTGGGAGCTCAATGGCGCCCCGGAGAACAGTCGGTTACACGGGCCAACCTGAGCCTGTTGCTGTTGCTTATAACCCCGGTTACCACCCTCTTTTCCTACCAAATCACGTTGCTGTGGCTCGCCGTCGGATATTGGCTGGTGTTCATGATGGAACAGCGAAGCCGGACATGGCAAACGCTGCACCCTGACTACCAAAAAATGCGTTGGGTCACCACATCGGTCGCCTTTGTCTGCCACCTGTTCGTCTTTGCAATGGGTTTAGACAGGCCTGCGGGATTGGGGTAAACTGCGCGCCTTCAAATACGGGAGCGACTATGATCGAGCAATTACGCAAAAAACTGGATTGGCTGGGTGAAGACTACAGCGAGAAAAACGCCGTGTTCAAGGTACGGGTTATCCCGTTTTTCTGCTCAATCCGGATCAAAAAAGATCATAAACGCGAAGGGGGACTAACCTTCTATTCATCCCAGTTGCTCGAAATTATGCTGGTCGTTTTATTCATCCTGTTCGGCATTGCCATCTTCGATCCGGCAAAGGGGCTGACCTACGGCCCCGTTCACCTGGTGTTTGCGATTTTACTGGCGCTCAACCTGGTGATCCGCCAGGTAGCAACCGAAGGGCTGAAAACACGCCTGTTGCTGGCGGAACAACAACTCGCCGCTTCGTCTGCTTGCCCCGACAACAAACAGGTTACGGATGTACCTGGATCCTGACTGGCGCATACTGACGGTCGGAGACGGGGATCTGTCGTTTTCAGCATCCCTGGCCCGCCATCACAGACCCAGACGGCTGGTTGCCTCCGTCTATGACGGTCTTGATGAGCTGACCGCAAAATACCAAACCCACGGCCTCGAAGACTGCCAATCGGCAGGAATTGAAGTGCTCGAACGCTTTGATGTCACATGCCCGTCAAGTTGGCAACGACTTGAAAACCGAGCCTTCGACGTGGTGATTTTCCAGTTTCCGCTGCTGCCGGCCTTTACCGACGAACAGCAATTCAAGAGCCGTACACGGGGCTACTCGCTCAATACCCTAAACCGCGCCCTGCTCAACCGCTATCTTCATTTTGCCGATTCGTTTGCGTTGGACAAGCAAGGGGCCCGGCTGTGTTATATCACCTCGAAAGACGTTAAACCCTATCGGGAATGGAACCTCGAAGGCAGCCTGGCACAGGATACGGCACTTTGTTATCTAGGGCAGATGCCGTTTGAAATTACCCGTTTTCCCGGTTATCGCATCCGCAATGTAGACCGCGACAAACATGTGAAAGACACCAGCGGCACCACCTATGTGTGGGGAAAAAAACAGGATGAATCACTTGAAGGGCGCTTGCGCAAGCCGGTCTACCTGAACGCCGGGCATTGCGCCCTGTGTCGTGCCGGTCCGTTTTTAACGCAACACGACGTCCTTGCCCATGGGGAATCAAAAAAACATCGCCTGATGGCCGATTTTGAAACCCAGTGGCAACGCTGGCTCAGCGAGCACCAGCGATAGCGACTCATAGATTGGCGGCGACCACCTCGGGTGCCAGCAACAACAAGGGTTCGGCACTCAGGTGGCTGACCGTCAAGGGGCCGGCCGCCAAACCGGGGGACATCAAACGATAATCGGCAATGCCGTCGCCGTTCGGATCCGTATTCAGACATATCGCCGGGTCCATGCCTTCCGGTACCATCATGGAATAG
>JBNKEN010000096.1:0-2258 GCA_050288805.1 Pseudoalteromonas sp. | reverse complement strand
GTTTGGCTGTCATCAGTTCATCCCAGTGACGGATCACTTCACCGGACATGGCGTCAACCAGACCTGCAGGGCGCGTGATTTCTTTGTCGCCTTCGCTCAGGTAAGAAACGCGGTAGGCCAGACGCGGGCTTTCGCCTTCGCTTAGTACCACCAGCTCAACGTCCTTACGACCGCTTGTGCTGCTGCCCTTGTAAATTTTGTTCAGCGCTGCAATGGCCTGACCTTGAGTGACCGCAGGAGTCACAGAGAACGTTTCATCGATCTGCGCAGTAACGCCCTGAACGCCGCCGTTTTCAGCGACAACCAGGTGATGACCGTAGACTTTAACGCCCTTGAACAGCTGTTGTTGTTTTACTTTTTGAACGCCGTTAGCAGTCGTGAAAGATTTGCCGGCAGCGAAGCTGTGGCCGTTACCAAGACCCATAGCGTTAGCCAGGGCATTGTCTGCAGGAGCAGCCTGCAGGGCGCCGGCAACACACAGAGCCAGTACACTAGGGATAAGGGTAGATGTTTTCATCTTGGATCCTTGTTCTTGTTGTTGATTGCACGAAATTTGCTCTTAAAGCGGTGAGAAATGTCGCACAAAGATTGTCCCGATACAAGGTATGTTTGTAAAAATAAGATTAAATTTTCTGTAATTAAATTTTTACAAATGTATGTTAGTTGAATAAAAACAAAATGTTGAACATAAATTGAACGTTTAAAAAAAGTTAACAGCAGAATTTAAGAATGACTTTGCCTGTGCGACTTTTGATCCAGCCAATCGGGTTTGTTTGGGTCGAAAAAGTGATACGCCAGCAGTTTGATGCGGTCGTTGACAAAGAACCAGCAGAGAGAATAAAGCCATACCGCGCCCGCCCATTCCCAGCCGAGCGCCGGCATAAACACGCCGTATACGGCGATCAATGTGGCGATTAGTTGAGTTACGAGCACGGCGAAGAACAGCCCCTTTGACGGACTGATTGACCAAAACGGCCCGCGGGTGCGGGTGACGAAAATGGTCAGGTGTCCGGCCACCGAGAGTTTAAGGTAGAGCAGCACCTGAATGGTGTCCTGGCTCAGCATCAAAATCCGTTCCGCCACGTAAAACAGGCCAAAGCTCGAGAGCACCCCGGTCACGCCCAGCACGGAGGCCACTCCCAGCACCACGGGCATATTCCATACCTCAGGGGTATTTTTGTATCGCACCTTGTCGTAGGCGATGGCAAGGATGGCGCCGTCGTTGAGCAGGGCCAGGATCACTATCATCACCGCGGTCAGGGGATAGAAGTTGAACACCAGGATAGACAGGGTCATAAACAGCAGCACCCGCAGGGTTTCCGCGATGCGGTAGATGGCATAGCTGGTCATGCGCTGGAAGATCTTACGGCTCTGCTTGACCGCGTCGATGATCACCGAGAGACCCGGGCTCAGCAGCACGATACTGGCCGCGGCCCGCGCCGCGTCGGTGGCGCCGGAAACGGCAATGCCGCAGTCGGCTTTTTTCAGCGCCGGTGCGTCGTTGACGCCGTCCCCGGTCATGCCGACGATGTGCCCCTGGTGTTGCAGGGTATCGACGATGAAGTATTTGTGCTCCGGGTAGACCTGGGCGAAGCCGTCGGTGTTTTCAATCGCGTCCGCCAGCAGGGCGGCCTGATGCTGCTTGATATCGTCAAAGGCGCCGGCATCGAGAATTTTACTGCCGATGCCGATATTCTTTGCCGTTTCGCGGGCTATGGCCACCTGATCGCCGGTGATCATCTTGATCTTTATGCCCATCTCTTTGGCCGTTGCTATGGTGTCGGCCGCTTCCGGGCGGGGCGGATCGAAGAGCGGCAGAATGCCTATCAGTTGCCAGCCTTTTTCGTTTTCATGGCAGGCCACCGCCAGTGAGCGGAATCCGCGGGCGGCGAATTCATCCACCGCCTTAAGGGCCGCTTCCCTGACCTCATCGGCGTTTACGGCCAGCGCCAAGAGCACCTGAACCGCTCCCTTGCTGACGCAGAACTCGTTGCCGTCGCCATCGCGCACCAGACTTTCGGTGCGTTTGCGCACCGGGTCGAAGGGTTGAAAGCTGAGGTGCTGGTAACGGGTGAGCTGCCCGGGATCCGCAAGCGCCGCCACAATCGCTCTGTCTATGGGATCCTTGCTGCCCGGACGGCAGGCCAGGGCGGCTCTCAGCAAGAGAGCGTCTTTATCGACCCCCGGCAGGCAAAAGGGCTGGTGGAGCTTAAGTGCGTTTTGCGTCAGGGTGCCGGTTTTATCGGAGCAAAGTACGT
>JBNKEN010000095.1:0-6339 GCA_050288805.1 Pseudoalteromonas sp. | reverse complement strand
GATAACGTCTTTGTCACCTTTCACGGGCTTACTCCTTATCCTGCATTTGTGATTGCTGGTAATTTTGCAGGCCTATCTTATCCATCAGCCCCAACTGTTGTTCAAGCCAGTAGACATGATCTTCTTCGGTGTCGAACAGCAGTTTTTCGAGTATCTCGCGAGACTGGTAATCCTGTTGTTCTTCGCACACCTTGATGGCGTCCTTAACGCTGGCGACAACTTCCAGCTCCAGAGTGAGATCATTGGCCATCATGCTGCGCACATCATGCCCGATCAACAGTGACCGGCGTTTGCTCATATCGGGAACGCCTTCTAAAAAGAGAATGCGTTTTATCAACCAATCGGCATGTTGCGTCTCTTCTTCCCTCTCGTGTTCGAGGCGCTCGTAAAGTTTATGCAGCCCCCGGTCT
Source organism: Pseudoalteromonas sp. (assembly GCA_050288805.1). Taxonomy (GTDB): domain Bacteria; phylum Pseudomonadota; class Gammaproteobacteria; order Enterobacterales; family Alteromonadaceae; genus Pseudoalteromonas. Next base: position 5,929 of record JBNKEN010000095.1, on the reverse strand, counting down.
TCATACATACGAGAATGGATAAAATATTGGTCGATGGCGGCCAGTTCGTTGGCCAGCAATGCATTGAAAGCATCGATAACTTTTTGCTTGCCTTGCATGGTGGATCCTCATTGTTCTTGGTGCGATCCAGTCTAGCGGAAGCTAGGGTTATATCAAGCTCATATTCTTTTAAATCATCTGGTTAGAATCGATACTGATTAGCGTTTATATTTTCTTTGGCAAGGAGGGGAAGAGGGCCTCGGGCCCTCGTTAAAGCGGTTGCGGGATGGCGATATAATAGCCCTGGGCGCCGTCGAGGCAGAGCTGTTCAATAATGTGCTTTTCTTCCTGGCTTTCAACTCCTTCGGCGAACACCCTGACACCTATCCGGTGGGCCAAATCGACCATCAGGCGCATAAAATATTGGTTGTTTTTGTCGTCTTCGAGACCGCGGGTGTAGCTGGTGTCCATTTTGATGAAATCCGGCTTAAGTTCGCGGAAAAACTTAAAAGAAGTGAAGCCCACGCCGAAATGCTCGACCGTAACCCTTGCGCCGGTGCGGTGCAGCACGTCGATAAAGCGTTTGCTGGCCTTGATGTTTTTCTGCAATCCGCTCTCGGTGATCTCGAACACCACCCTGCTGGCGAGGGTGCTGTTGCGCAGTAGTTGTCGTTCAAGCCAGATCACAAACTGACTGTCGTGGGCGCTGGTGGCGCTGACATTCAGGCCGAAATACTTGTCCAGCATGTTTTGCTTTGAGATTTTCTGCAACGCGGTTTCGATGATCAGCATGTCTATTTCGATAGCCTTGCCGAGTTTGTCGGCCATCGCCATCAAGGAGGCGGTCGGCAACAGGGCGTTGCCGTTGGCACCGAAGCGGACCATGATCTCGTTGTAGGCCTTGGTGCTGCTGCCGACAGGTTGAATCGCCTGGCTTAACAGTTCGATTTGCTTGTCATTGAGGATCGATTCGATGATCTTACGCCAGTTTTGTGAACCCATGCTTGAGCTGGCATCCAGTTCACTTTCATGCTGAACGTGCCAGGCATTGGCTTGCTGGCTTTGCGCTATGCTCATGGCCACATCGACGTTCGCCAAAAGCTCGCCTAACGGCTTGCCGTTTTCGTAGCCGACCAACCCCATACAGGCGACGGAGGTCATCTCGTTGGCGTGTTGGTACTGATTAAATTCGCCGGTGGTGACTTTTGCGAAGGTCTCCGCATCTTTCAACGACAGGTTAGGCAAAATCACCACGAAATCTGAACTGTTGAGGCGAAAAACGTTGGCTTTCTTATAATGTTCAGCGGTGTGGGTAATGATGTTGGCAATCGCCTTAACATACTCGTCCCCTTGCTGGTATCCCTTGGTCTGGTTAACGGTCTGCAATTCCGTTGCGCGGATCAGCGCAAGGGCGCCAAAGCCATGATGATCGGTATTCTCTATGTTGCGTTCGTAAAACTCGACAAACATGTTGCGGTTGCCAAGCTCGGTAACTATGTCTTTATAGGCTTCCTTTTTGATGTTTATCGCTGAGAGTTCCAATTCATGCTGTTTGTTATCAAAATGGGTATTGATACGGTTGATGCTGTCTGACAGGGCGCTGGCCACTTCGGGTTTCAATGAACCTGGAGTTGCTCCCGGAGCAGCATTAATGCGGTTGACTATGACCTGGTTGACCGCTCCCGCCAGCTCTGACGAGAAATTATGTCTCACCTTCAAGATGGTCAGTAGCGGAATAAGGCACGCCAATGTGGCCAAAATAACCAGCACAATGAAGGCCGCATTAAGGTAGGTAGCGGCTAAATCGACATTGATTATAAATTCTACACTGATTGAATTGTCGCTGCTGGTCGCAAATTGAGGCCTGCGGGGGTCGCGTTTGGAAACCAGCCAGCCGGCGAGGCCACCTATTGATTCCTGCCGTGAAATCGTTGCCAGGGAGTTGCGCTCGGTATCGGATAAAATCAGCTGTTTTAAACCGAACAGGGTCACCAGATCTTGGCCTATTTCCTTGGCCTTTAAAGCCGACAGGGGCGCTTGTTGCGCTAAGCGGCTCTCTGAATTCTCTATATAGACCGCAACTGAGGCTTGTGTCTGGCGCTGGAGATGGCTGACATAACCTTCAAATCCTGCCACGCAGGAAAACACGCCTGCAAGCAATATAAATATCCATATTAAGCATTGGAACAGGAATACGCGTTGAATGCTGACCATAGTGTCTCTTTTTTTATTATCTCTGAACGCATGATTGCGGGTAGTCTTAGTTTAGACAATAAGTTAGGGAATATGAAAGGCAAGAAGATAAATAGGTAAAATTTTATTATGAGAGTGTGGCTCCCCCTCCCCGACTCGAACGGGGGACCTGCGGATTAACAGTCCGTCGCTCTAACCAACTGAGCTAAGGGGGAACAGTATGTCTTTCAACGGGGCGAAATATTAATGACAGCATGATTGAGTGTCAACAGATAAAACTTCATAAATTTAAAAAAGCGGTTCGTTCGTTGTTTTTATGTTCAATTTTCCCATTTTAGCTGGCTTCCAAGGCAATTCATGGGGGAGGGATGTGCAATATCGGGCGATATTTGCACCAAAGCGGGGCGGAACTAAAAGTGAATATTGCAAAAAACAGCGGTTTAATCTTATTGCATTCACCTATTGCTTATTTCTTATAGTTAACTACGGAGGTGCGGGCCGATAACGTTGAAGAAGTGTTAAGCCTTGCTATTAAAGGCCTCTGTTAACTTATCCACGATTTCTGTGGATAACTCTGTTTATGAAACTTTAAAAAAGTGCAGAGTCCCAGCATTTTAGCGCAGTGCGAGAATTTCAATACTTTTTCTAAATATTTTTTATTTCTTTTGAATCAAGTGGTTAGTGTTTTTATTGTAAATTTGAACAAAAAACACCCCCTTTATAACTGGTTACTATTAAATCGCCTTTTTGTTGTGTAAAAAAGAAGCGTCTAAAAATGAGCTTGTTATCCGCATGTTAATCTTATGTTCCTGAGCGCAAATTTCACCCTACGGCCGGTGTAACTAGGCTATCGGCTGTTTCGCGACGCCGAATGGTAAGGAAAATTGTCTATTTTCCGTAGCCCCGCCATGCTCGTTATTGCTATCATATGCGGCCAGGCAAAACAGGCTTTTTATTTCATGCGATCAAATACGACTCAGAGCGTGTCAGGCACGCAGACCAGCGAACAAAAAAAACCTGACTTGCTGCGCGACCCGATAGGCGACACCCTGAGGAAAATGACCATCCCGATGATTTTCGGCATGATCACCCTGATGTTGTTCAACCTGGTGGATACCTTCTTTATCAGTATGTTGGGTACCCAACCCTTGGCTGCCGTCAGTTTTACCTTTCCCGTTACCTTTACCGTGATCAGTCTGGCCATAGGTCTGGGGATCGGCACCTCGGCGGTGATTGCCAGGGCGCTTGGAGCCGGGCATTTAAGTGAGGCGCGTTTTGATGCCGCTGTGGCGATTTCGGTTTCCGCGCTTTTGGTGATCGGTTTGTCGGTTGTGGGGTATGTGCTGATCGACCCGCTTTTCGCCGCCCTTGGCGCGGGAGATGAACTTATTCCCTTGATCCACGACTATATTTCCGTGTGGTTTATGGGCAGTGTCTTCCTTATAACACCCATGATAGGGAATGCGGTATTGCGCGCCAGCGGCGATACCAAAACGCCGAGCATCATTATGGGATTTTCCGGTATTATTAATGCGTTTCTCGACCCCATGCTGATCTTCGGCTTCGGTCCCATTCCCGCACTCGGCATTCGGGGGGCGGCCGTTGCCAGCGTGCTGGCCTGGAGTGTCGGGGTCGCGTTGATACTGTATCTGTTGATTGTGAAGAAACAGCTGATCAGTTTGCACAGTAACGAACAAACCTATCTGGGCGCGACGAGAAAGATTCTGAAAATCGGTATTCCCGCTGCCGGGGCGAACATGTTGACACCGATTGCCATGGCGGTGATGACGGCCATGGTGGCGTCGTACGGGCAAAGTGCGGTGGCGGCCTACGGCGTCGGCAGCCGAGTCGAATCCATCGCCAGTCTGGTTGTTCTTGCCATGTCGATGACCTTGCCGCCCTTTATCAGCCAGAATTTCGGCGCCGGTAAGTTCAACCGAGTCGCCGACGCCTACCGTTTGAGCCTTAAATTCGTGCTCGGCTGGCAGTTTGGAATTTATCTGCTGCTGTTGGTTTGCGCCTATCCAATCAGCCATATTTTTGCCTCCGATCAGGCGGTTATGGATGTGATACAGATTTTCATCTATACCTTACCCCTGAGCTACGGCCTGCAGGGAGTGATCATTCTGACCAATTCCTCGTTCAATGCGCTGCATCGGCCCAACAATGCGTTGGTGATGAGCATCATTCGGTTGTTTGTCTTTTACCTCCCCTTCGCCTGGGTGGGCGGGCAGCTGGGCGGCATCGCCGGTTTGTTTATCGGCGCGGCGCTAGGTAATCTGTTCACCGCGTTTGTTTCCTACCAATGGTTCAGCAGGGTGCTCTTGGCGGTGGAGGGAAGCAGCAAGGCAGAGGTGGTTCATGAGTGATCAATTTGTTCTTAAATCCGACTACCTGCCGAGCGGCGATCAGCCGAGCGCCATTGCGCAGCTGGAAGAAGGACTGGAAGCGGGCCTGGCGCACCAGACCCTGCTTGGGGCGACGGGCACGGGTAAAACCTTTACCATGGCCAATATCATTCATGATTTGAACCGTCCTACTATCATATTGGCCCACAATAAAACCCTGGCGGCCCAACTGTACGGCGAAATGAAGGAGTACTTTCCCGACAACGCGGTCGAATATTTCGTTTCCTATTACGACTACTACCAACCGGAAGCCTATGTGGTGGCGAGCGACACCTTTATTGAAAAGGACGCATCCATCAACGAGCACATAGAGCAGATGCGACTCTCGGCTACCAAGGCCTTGTTGGAGCGCCGCGACGTTATTATCGTTGCCTCGGTGTCGGCGATATATGGTTTGGGTGACCCGGATCTCTATATGCAGATGATGTTGCTGCTCAAGGTCGGTGACACGGTCAATCAGCGCGATATGTTGCGCCGTCTGGCCGAGCTGCAATATACCCGCAACGACATCGATTTTTCCCGCGGTACCTACCGGGTGCGCGGTGAGGTGATCGATATCTTTCCGGCCGAATCGGACACCCAGGCGGTGCGGGTCGAAATGTTCGACGATGAAATCGAACGCATTAGTTTGTTCGACCCCCTGACAGGAGCGGTGGAAAAACACGTGGTGCGGGCCACCATCTATCCCAAGACCCACTATGTGACGCCGCGCGAAAAAATCCTCGCCGCCATCGACAGTATCAAGCAGGAACTGAAGGAGCGCCGTCAGCAACTGCTCGACAACCATAAACTGGTGGAAGAACAGCGTCTGGCGCAACGTACCCAGTACGATATCGAAATGATGAGCGAGCTGGGTTACTGCTCCGGCATCGAAAACTACAGCCGCTACCTCTCGGGGCGGGCGCCCGGCGAGCCGCCGCCCACCTTGCTTGATTACCTGCCCAAGGATTCCTTGATGATCATCGATGAATCGCACGTCACCGTGTCGCAGGTCGGCGCCATGTACCGCGGCGACCGTTCGCGCAAGGAAAACCTGGTGGAGTACGGTTTTCGTCTGCCGTCGGCGCTCGATAACCGGCCCCTGAAGTTCGAGGAATTCGAGGCGATTTCGCCGCAAACCATTTATGTTTCGGCGACACCCGGCGATTACGAACTGGAAAAATCCAGCGGTGAAGTGGCCGAGCAGGTTATTCGTCCCACCGGGCTGCTGGATCCTGAACTTGAGGTACGTCCGGTTTCTACCCAGGTCGACGACCTGCTGTCGGAGATCTACCTGCGGGTGGAACAAAACGAGCGTGTGCTTGTGACTACCCTCACCAAACGCATGGCGGAAGATCTCACCGATTACC
>JBNKEN010000094.1:0-10808 GCA_050288805.1 Pseudoalteromonas sp. | reverse complement strand
GCCGGCGGACTGGAAGTCGGGGCTGATCCTGCTTGTCACCGCGCCGCTTATCCCGTTTTTCATGATACTGATTGGCCATAAGGCGGAACAAAAAAATCAGGCGCGCTGGCGCCAGCTTGCCCTGCTCGGCGATTATTTTCTCGACCGCATTCAGGGCCTGACCCAGCTCAAACTGTTTTCGGCCACCCGCCGCGAGCTCCACCATGTGGCGGCGGTCTCCGATGATTTTCGCAGCGCCACCATGGACGTGCTGAAAATCGCCTTTTTAAATTCACTGGCGATGGAGTTTCTTGCCACCATCAGCATCGCGCTGGTCGCCGTTATCGTCGGCTTTCGTCTCTACTGGGGTACGCTGGATTTTTCCACCGGCTTTCTGGTGCTGCTGCTGGCACCCGAGTTTTATTTGCCGCTGCGCCAGATGGCCACCAACTACCACGCCCGAATGGAAGGTCTCAGCGCGGCAGCCGATATGCAGGCCATTCTGCAAGCCGAAGAAATTGCCGCAGAGAAAACGCAAGATGACAAGGTACGCACAGAGTCGATCCGGGAGCTGGCAATCGCGAACCTCAGCTTTCGCTACCCTCACAGCGAACACGGCCTCCACAACATCAAGGCCCGCTTTTCACGGGGCCATATCTACGCCCTGGTAGGCCCGAGCGGTGCCGGTAAAAGCACCCTGTTCGACTGCCTGCTCGGGTTTCATCCGCAAACAGGCGGTGCCGTGAGCCTTAACAAGCAGCCCATGAGCGAATGGCCGCTCGACACATGGCGTCGCCGCTTCGCCTGGGTGCCACAGCGCCCGACCCTGTTCAGCGGCTCGGTGCGTGACAATATTCGTCTCGCACGTCCGGACGCGGGCGATGAGCAGGTGATCGCGGCGGCAAAACAGGCCGCGGCCCACGAATTTATTCTTGCCCTGCCAAACGGTTATGACACCCTACTCGGCGAACAGGGGGAAGGACTGTCCGGGGGAGAGCGCCAGCGCATAGCCCTGGCAAGGGCGTTTTTAAGCGCCGCCGATGTACTCTTGCTCGACGAGCCGAATGCCCACCTGGATCTCGACACCGAACGCGAACTTGACCAGGCCATCCGCGCCTATGCCCGCGATCATCTGGTGCTGATGATCGCCCATCGCCTGCATACGGTGCGCACAGCCGATGAGATCCTGGTGATGGAAAACGGCCGTATCACTGCGCGCGGCAGCTACGACGAGCTGAGTGAAAATAATGATTACCTTCGCCGCGCCTTGGGCCTGACAGAGGTGTTCTGTGACTGAGCTGCGCCAATTGTTAATGCTGGCGCGACCCCATTTCGGCGCCCTGCTGCTGGGCCTTTTGTTATCCCTGTTGACGACCCTGTCGAATATCGCCCTGCTGGCGGTGTCGGGCTGGTTTATCGCCGCCATGGCCTTTGCCGGACTGGGCGGCGCCCAGATGAACTATTTTACCCCCGCCGGCATCATCCGCTTTCTCGCCATGGTACGTATCGCCGGGCGTTATGCCGAAAGGCTGCTGACCCACAACGCCACATTTTTACTGCTCAGCCGTTTACGGGTGACCCTGTTCGAACGCTTCAGCCAAAGCCCGCAAAACATGCGCCACAGTGCAGATCTGCTCTCCAGGTTGCAGGACGATGTGGAACTGCTCGACAAGTTCTATCTCGCGGTGCTGCTGCCGGTGTGCATCGCCCTTATTGCCGTCCCCATGCTGCTGCTTGTCATTGCGCGATTCGACCCGAATGTTGCACTGATATGCGCCGTCGGCCTGATATTGGTCGGACTCGGCATTCCCCTGTTGCTGTCGGCCAGCCTGCAACAACTCGGGCCCGCGGAACGCGAAGCGGGAACCAGACTGCGTCAGGAAATGCTCGACACCCTGACGGGGATGCGCGAGTTGGCGGTGTACGGCCAGAGCGACGCGCAGCTTAACCGCATGGCGCGATTGAGAGCGAAATACATCGCCGAACAGGACAAGACACACAGGGCGCAATCCAGAGCCAATATCCTCGGTCTGCTGTTCACCCAACTGACGGTGCTCGGCACCCTGGCGATATTGGTCCCGGTTGCGCTCGGCAATACGCTGCCCGGTCCGGAAATAGTCATGCTGTTGCTGCTGGTGCTGGCAAGTTTTGAAGCCGTGCTGCAGTTGCCGGGTGCCGTGGTGCAGCTTCCGCTGATCCTGGCCGCGGCCCGGCGCGTGTTTTCCGACCAGGCATTGATACCTCAACCGGCCCGCAAAGAAATAATGCCTGAATCAGCCACGCCCGACTCCCTGCTGGAATTCGCCGGTGTCAGTGCTCGCTATCAAGGAAGCCAAGAAAATTCATTGTTCGATATCCGTTTAACGCTTCACAAAGGGGAAAGGCTGGCACTGGTCGGCCGCAGCGGTGCGGGAAAAAGCACCCTGCTCCGCCTGATAAGCGGGGAACTGCTCCCGTTGAATGGCAGGCTGTCTATCGGCGGCAAGGACGGCCTGAAAATTGAAGACGAAGAGCGCTTTGCGCTGCTGGGTATTTTATCCCAGCACCCCCATCTGTTTGCCGATACGGTGCGCAACAATATGCTGCTGGCCAGGCCGGATGCAAATGAGGAAGCTATCTGGCGAGCACTGAAGCGGGCGCACATCGCCGCCCATGTCCGGTCCCTGCCGGACGGCCTGGATACCCGGGTCGGTCGTTTCGGCGAACCGCTCTCTGCCGGTCAACGTCGCCGTCTCTGCCTGGCCCAGGTGTTGCTGCGTCAATCATCCTTGCTGGTTCTCGACGAACCCACCGAAGGGCTCGACGGCGCGACGGAGAGAGAATTGATGGCGCGGGTCATTGAGGGTTTAGACGATCGGGCCCTGTTGCTTATCACCCATAACCCGGATCTGCTGGCGTCGGTCGACAAGGTACTGTGGCTGGAACAGGGGCGGATCAGGGCGTGTGGTACGCACGAGGCGCTTTTGACGCAGGAACCGCAATACCGGGAGCTGGTGACCCGGCTTTAGTTGAATGCCTTGTCTTGGCCGGGAAACCCTGTCGGCCCGAATCACAAAAAACGCCACAACAAGTGTGGCGTTTTTTATCAAGCGGCGTGGCTTGTTATAAGAAGCATCTGCTTAACGCGCGATACCGCGCTCCGAGTTCTTGACGAATTCGACCATGGTACGCACCGCCGCAAACTGCTCCGCGGCTTCCGCCAGTTCGGCCAGCGCTTCTTCAACACCCAGGCCCTTACGGAACAGGGTCTTGTATGCGCGGCGAGTTGCCATGATCTCATCGCTCGAGAAACCGCGGCGTTTCATGCCCTCGGTGTTGATAGCCACCGGGCTTGCAGGCGTGCCGATAGTGGTAACGAAGGGCGCAATGTCCTTGTTAACACCCGAGTACATGCCGACAAAGGCATGATCGCCCACCTTACAGAACTGGTGAACACCGGAGTTGCCGGCCAGGATCACCCAGTCACCGATGTGGACGTGACCCGCCACACTGGCGTTGTTGGCAAAAATAACATTGCTGCCGATCACCGCATCGTGGGCCACATGGGTATAGGCCATAAACAGGTTATTGCTGCCGATCCTGGTGATACCCTGATCCTGAATGGTACCGCGATGGATCGTCGCACATTCACGGATCACGTTATTATCGCCGATGATCAGCTGGGTTGGTTCATCCTTGTACTTTTTGTCCTGGCATGCCTCGCCGACCGAAGCAAACTGGTAAATATGGTTACCCTTGCCGATTGTGGAGGGTCCCTTTACCACTACATGGGATTCGATGATACAGTCGTCACCGATAGTGACATCGTTGCCTATGTAAGAATAAGGGCCCACTTTCACGTTCTCGCCGAGACGCGCGCCGGGCTCAATAATCGCCGTAGGATGGATCAACATTAAAACTCTCTTCTTGCACACATAAGTTCGGCGCTACACACCACTTTGCCGTCGACGCGGGCTTCACCGTAGAACTTCCACATGTTGCGGCGTTCTTTCAGGAACTCCACATGCAGGTGCATGGTGTCGCCCGGCACAACCGGGTGCTTAAAGCGCGCGTTATCAATGGCTGCGAATAAATATAGCTCATTCTCGCCACGGTTTTCGACGGTTTTAAAACCTAGCAGACCGGTGGCCTGGGCCATGGCTTCCAAAATCATCACGCCGGGGAAAATCGGCAAGCCGGGAAAGTGACCGGTAAAGATGGGTTCGTTCACCGTGACATTTTTAATCGCATGCAGCGACACACCCGGCGTGTAATCCACCACGCGGTCGACCAGCAGCATCGGGTAACGATGCGGCAACAGATTCAAGATTTCTTGAATGTCAAAGCTATTTAATTCGTTTGCCAAAATAGCGTCCTTTTAGTTATCTACTTTTACCAAGGTTCCGAGCTGCGATTCTAGCGCCTTGATACGTTTATTCATATCGCCAATAGTGCGTAAATGAGCCATGTTGCGGCGCCATTCCCTGTTGGTGGTATGCGGCATACCGGAAGAGTACACACCCGGCTCGGTTATCGAGCTGATCACCATGGTCATCCCGGTCAGGATCACGCCATCACACAGTTCACTGTGTCCGGTGACGCCGCTCATACCGCCCAGCTGGCAATATTTGCCAATCTTGGTACTGCCGGCAATCACCGCACAGCCCGCAATGGCCGTCCCCTCGCCGATCTCGACGTTATGGGCGATTTGGCACTGGTTGTCGATGATCACATTATCGTGGATCACCGTATCCTCCAGCGCGCCGCGATCTATGGTGGTATTTGCGCCAATTTCAACCCGGTTGCCTATCACTACCCCGCCGATCTGGGGGATTTTAACCCACTGTCCCTTTTCGTTGGCATAGCCGAAACCATCGCCGCCGATGACGGCGCCGGATTGTACCAGACATGCCTCGCCCAGGGTAACATTATGATAAATGCTGACATTGGCCCACAGCTTGGTGCCCTTGCCAATCTGGCTGTCGGCACCGATATAACAGTTGGCGCCAACTTGGACATCATCGCCTATCCAGACGCCCGACTCGATAACCGCGTTGGCACCGATTGATGCCGAAGCACTGACCACCGCGTCCTCGGCAACCACGGCACTCGGGTGAATACCATGGGCGCTGGCCGGTGTGGTATCCATGATCTGGGCAAGTTTTGCATAGGCCACGTAGGGATCGGCAATCAGCAGTTTCGCCCCATTGAAGTGAGGCGCCTCGGCCGGATGCATGATCACCGCGCTCGCGTCCGTAGACTCAAGCTGTGCCCGGTATTTTTTATTGGCCAGAAAGCTGATTTCGCCCTCGACGGCCTTTTCCAGGGTTGCGATACGCGAAATCGCCAGGTCACCGTCGCCGATAAGTTCGGCGCCGAGCAACTCGGCGATACGAGCAAGAGTGTACTGCTGCATATTATTGCTTGCTGACTTTCTCAACAACCTTGTCAGACAGGTCGATGACCGTCTTAGGGTTGAAATAGATGGTTGTGTCTTTCACTTTTACTTCATCGAATTTACCGTCTTTAGCAACATCTTCGATGGCCTGAACGATAATGCCCTGAAGCTTGCTCAGTTCCTGGTTTTGGCGAACCTTGATTTCCTGCTCAAGAGGACGGCCTTTTTCAGCCAGCTCTTTCTGCATGTTCTGAACCTTTTCGCGCAGGGCGTTTTTCTGATCTTCGCTCATGGTGGTGCTTTCGCGCTTGAATTTTTCGGCTTCAAAACGGATATCACCCTGCAGCTTCTCTAGTGCCTGACGACGCTCGGCAAACTCGTCTTTCAGCGTTTGCTCAATTTTCGCCATTTGCGGCAACTTCTGGTAGATGCTCTGCATATCGACGATGCCGACCTTGTGCGCCAGCGCAGAAGCAGACATACCCATGGTCAGTGTGGCAAGCAGCGCAAGGGCCGAGGTTTTGAATAAATTTTTCACATTAAACTCCTTAGAATGTATTACTTATGTTGAAGCTAATCGTTTTCGTATCATCATCTTCTTCTTTTTTCAATGGATACGCAAAACTGATCAGCATTGGACCCATCGGAGAGATCCACTGGATTGAAAGACCCGTAGAGGCGCGGAAGCGACTCGGATCAGAGTAATCGTCAAGCTTGGCGCGCTGGTCCGCCGATAAATTCGAATAGCGATCAAGATCGAATTCGGTATCCCATACGTTGGCGGCATCCACGAACAAGCTGGTACGCACCGAGCTGGTGTTGTCATCGTCCATAAACGGTGTCGGGAAGATAAACTCCATACCGGCAACCGCCTTGGCATTACCACCTATCCGGCCCGCCGGCTGCAGGATATCAAACTCTTCGCTGCTGCCTACGCTGCCCGTCGTGCTGCCGTCCGGCAACGGGGCACCGGCAAACCAGTTAGGTGTCCGGGTAATCGCGCGCGGCAATATGGTGTTACGGTCGAAACCACGCAGTTCCTGCTCGGTAATGCGGAAGAATTCCTGCACCGGCAGCACCTGATCGTAGCCGTTGGTGGTGCCGTAACCGTTACCGTAACCGATGGCCGCGCGGGTTGAGAATACCCACTTGTGGTTATCGGTGATAGGCCAATAGAAACGCGAATCGTAGTTAAGCTTGAAATAGGTCAGATCTGAATTCGGCGTCGTTGCCGTCATGCTCACGGTCTGGCGCGAACCGTCAGTGGGGAACATACCACGGTTAACGGTAACGCGAGACCAGGCGGCGCTGAGCTCAAATTTGGTAAAATCGAAACCGGCATCCGGGTTATTCGGATCCAGGAAGGTTTCACGCATCACGCGGGTCTGCTCATATTCGGCGAGATCGGACAGCGACTCTTCAATCCAGCGCACGCCGAAGTTCAATCGGCTGATGGCGTTGATAGGGAAGCCTATGTTCGTGCCGAGACCATAACTTTTCGATTTATAGTTGATGAGACTGTACGCACTGGCATCGTAGTTGCTGTAGAAAATGCTCGAGCCCTGCGACACACCGTCCGGTGTAAAATACGGATCCGTATAGGAGACGCTGACCCGCTCGGAACCGGTAGAGGTGTTGATGTTAAACGCGACCTGGTTACCTGTGCCGAGGAAGTTTGACTCGCTGACACCGATGTTGAATTGCAGTCCGTAGTATGAACCGTACGCCAGACCCGCGGTAAAGCTACCGGCAGACTGTTCCTTAACGGTGAAATCCACGTCCACCTGGTCGTCGACGCCGGGCACAGGTTTTACTTCAAAATCCACCTTGTCCATGTACATCAGACGCTGGATCTGCAGTTTTGAGCGCTCCAGGTTCTGATTGGCCAGGAAGGCGCCTTCAAGTTGGGTCATTTCACGGCGAATAACGTGATCTGCGGTATTTTCGTTGCCGGACACATTGATGCGGCGGACATACACCCGTTTACCCGGGTTCACCGACAGCGTCAGCTGAACTTCTTTGTTCTCATCATCGATATCCGGGATGGTACGTACCTCGGCGTTGGCATAGCCGAAACGGGCCAGGTAGTTCTTGATGAACTCTTCCGAACTGGTTACCACGGAGCCGTTATACAGCTCACCGGCGCGAAGCGGAATAACCGATTTGATCAGATCTTCCCGACCCAGCAGGTCGCCGATAAATTCAAAGCCCTTGACCTTGTACTTATCGCCCTCGGTGATATTCGCCGTCACATATACGGAATCGCGCTCGGGGCTCACCGACACCTGGGTTGAATCGATGTTAAAACGCAGGTAGCCACGATCGAGGTAGTAGCTGCGGATCTTCTCCAAATCACCCTGAATGGTTTGTTTCTGGTAACGATCGCTCGACATAAACTGCCACCAAGGCAAGTCCTGCTGCGATTCGATAAGGCCCAGCAGCTCTTCGTCGGAATACAGGCTGTTGCCCACCAGGTTGATTTGACGAATCGAGGCCGCATCGCCCTCTTCAAAATTCAGCTTAAGGTTGACCCGGTTACGCGGCAGGCGGACGATTTCGGCCTTCACCTTGGCATTGTATTTACCTATGCTGTGAAAGAATTCCACCAGGCCCTTTTCCAGGCTGTCCAATACGGTGCGATCCAACGGCTCGCCGGTACGGATATTTTGCTGTTCCAGGCTTTCCGTCAGCTGCTCGTCCTTGATGTCCTTGTTACCCTCGAACTCAATGGAGCTGATGGTCGGACGTTCGGTAACGCGGAAAATAATGGTCTCGCCATCGCGCAGCACCTTGATGTTGTCAAAGTGACCGGAACGGTACAGCGCTTTGATGGTCTTGGCGATGGTGTATTCGTCGATGTTATCGCCGATGTTGATCGGAATATGAGTCAGCGCCGCACCCAGTGCAACACGTTGTAAACCTTCTACTTTTAAGTCTTCTACAATAAAGGATGTTTGGCTTGCGGCGGCAAAACTTGCGCCCAATAAACTTGTTACTGCCAAATGTTTTTTTATAGCCATTTTATTATCTTTGTCCTTTACAACCTGTTTTCTATCGCTTGTTGTTTAAGGCCTCTGCCCGTTCTGTCAATTCACCAAAGACTTATAATCTGGAAAAGTCATTGAGCAGGGCAAAGCAGGTCAACAAGATCAGAACCAGCGCACCAATTTTAAAACCTAACTCTTGCGTCTTTTCAGAGACTGGCTTTTTGCGAATAAGTTCAATTAAGTAATACATTAAGTGGCCGCCATCGAGTACCGGCAGCGGCAGCAGGTTAAACACCCCGAGGTTCACGCTGATCAGGGCAAGAAAGCTTAAAAACGCAACCAGCCCGTAGCTTACGCTAGTTCCTGCCCCGACTGCAATGCCTACCGGGCCACTTAAATTCTTTACCGAAACCTGTCCCGTAACGAGGTTCCCTATCATTTCAAAACTCAGGCTCACCAACTGGCCGGTTTTTTCAGTACCGCGCCACAGGCTGTCGAGCGGGCCGTATTCGCGCGTTACGATATAACTTTCGGGCCAAGGCTCCACCACGGGTACCACTCCCAGATAGCCCTGGCTGAAGCCGTCCTTGGTGGGACGGTTTTGCGGCGTGACCAGCAAGGTCAACGCCCGGCCGTCACGCAGCACGGCAAACGCCAACGGCTTATCCGGCGAATTGCGCACCACCTCCACCAGTTGCTGCCAACGCTCCAGTTTCATCTCGTCGATGGCGACCAGGCGATCGCCCGTTGCCAGGCCCGCCAGCTCGGCGGCTGAACCCGGGGCTATCTGCGCCAGTTCGAGACGCACCGCGGGACTGAACGGGGTAATGCCTACCGCCGCCAGCGGCGACTGGTCCTGTTTATCCAGCTTCCAGCCGTCGAGATTCAGCGTTTTGATCTGATCCAACTGACCGGCACCGCGTACCGTAACCGGCACGCTTTCATCACCGAGATGCTGCATCAGGGCAAAGGTCGCATCCTGCCAGTTTTCGATGTCCCGCTCGCCGATTTTAACCAGCTCCTGCTCCGCAGAAAGTCCGGCCAGCTCGGCACGGCTGCCGACCGTCACATCTCCGATAACGGGTTTGACGGTCTGGATGCCGATGAAATACATCAGCGCGAGGGCAAAAATAGCGAACAGGAAATTGGCCAGCGGACCGGCGCTGACAATGGCAATGCGTGCCAGCACGGATTTGCTGTTAAACGACAAATGACGCTCGGCGACCGGCACCTCTTCGACCCGCTCGTCGAGCATCTTGACATAGCCGCCAAGGGGAATGGCCGCCACCACATATTCGGTTCCGAGCTTGTCATGCCAGCGCAGCAGCGGCTTGCCGAAACCGATGGAAAAACGCAGCACCTTGACGCCGGCCTTACGCGCCACCCAAAAATGGCCGTATTCGTGGACCGCCACCAGAATGCTGAGGGCGAGAATAAAGGAGCCCAGATTCCACAACACTTCAAACATATTAACGCGCCGCCTTTTCTACCAGTTGCCCGGCCATTGTCCGGGCCAGTTCGTCACATTGCAAGATTTGCGTTAAGTCTTTGGCCTCTGGCACACCGGTTTGTTCCAGGGTGTCGGCGTTGATTCGGTAAATATCGGTAAACCGGATGCGTCCCGCCAAAAATGCCGCCACCGCCACTTCGTTCGCGGCGTTCAGGCACGTCGTCGCGCCCTGCCCGGCACGGCAGGCCTCGATGGCCAGGGCGAGGTTCGGATAACGCTTGAAATCCGGGTGAGTAAAGGAGAAATCCGTCATCGCAGAAAAATCAAGCGGCGCAACGCCCGCATCGATGCGCGCGGGGTAAGCCAGGGCATGAGCGATGGGGGTACGCATATCGGGTTGTCCCATTTGCGCCAGCACCGAACCGTCCTTGTATTGCACCATGGAGTGGATCATGCTTTGCGGGTGGATCACCACCTCAATGTCGTCGACATTCGCGTTGAACAGCCACTTGGCTTCGATAAATTCCAGCCCCTTGTTCATCATGGTGGCGGAATCGACGGAAATCTTTCGGCCCATGCTCCAGTTCGGGTGCGCCACCGCCTCACCGACGGTGATGTCGTCGAAGGTAGTTAAATCGCGGGTCAGGAACGGGCCGCCGGAGCCGGTCAGTAAAATCTTGTGAATGCCCTGCTGCTTGAGATCCATGGTCAGGCTTTGACGCTGAACCTGTTCGGGCATGCACTGAAAAATCGCGTTATGTTCGCTGTCGATGGGCAGCAAGGTTGCGCCGTGTTCGCGCACCTTGTCGACAAACAGCTGGCCCGACATCACCAGGGCTTCCTTGTTGGCGAGCAGCACCTTTTTGCCCGCTTCCACCGCCGCCAGCGTCGGCAACAGACCGGCCGCGCCGACGATGGCCGACATCAGGGTGTCCACATTCGGATGGGCGCTGACGCGCTTCAATGCCTCGACGCCGCATTCAACCTCGGTCGCACACCCCGACTCGGCAAACAG
>JBNKEN010000093.1:0-2255 GCA_050288805.1 Pseudoalteromonas sp. | reverse complement strand
TGAGATCGCCCACCAGGGCGATGTGCATGCCGTCGATGTGCTGACCGAAACGCTCAAGCTCGCGCTCTATGGTAAGCAGGTCGAGCAGTGCCTGGGTGGGATGTTCGTTGGGGCCGTCGCCGCCGTTCAGAACCGGGACGTCACAACCGGTGGCGAATTCGGCCACCGAACCTGCATCCGGGTGACGCATCGCAACCGCATCGGCATAGGCCGAAATCACTCGGGCGGTGTCGTAGAGGGATTCACCCTTGGCAAGCGCCGAGCTTTGCATGCCGGTGGTTTCGCGAACCAGGCCGCCGAGCAGGTTGAAGGCGGTGCCGAAGCTGACCCGGGTACGGGTGCTGGGTTCAAAGAACAGGTTGGCCAGGATAGCCCCTTCGAGGACATTGGTGCGTTTTTGCTTTTTCGCGTAGGGCTCCATTTTTTTGGCCACCGCGAAAATATGCTCAATGCTGTCTCGGTCTAACTGGTTTACGGAAAGAATGTTTTCACCTTGGAAACTCAACATGAGGGCTTATCCTAGTAAATAAATATACATATCAAGTAGTTGCCTTTCATTAAGGCTCGGGCTGGCGGGGCGCCGAACTCACGGGTCGTCAGCTCGGCGCTACTATAGCAAAAAACCTGAATACAGTCTTAGAAAGAGGGCTTAATAATTGCCAAAAAGATGATCGCCATCAGCAGTAACACCGGCAGTTCGTTGAAGATGCGGTAGAAGCGATCGGAGCGGGTGTTTCTATCGTGTTTGAAATCAGCCAGCAACTTGAAGCAATAGGCGTGGTAGATGTAGAGGACGATAACTAACACCAGCTTGATGTGAAGCCAGAGGTTATGGCGAAACCATTCACGGCCGTATTCATGGATCAGCAGCAGGCCGAACACCAGGGTCAGCACCGCAAATGGGGTGACAAAGTAGAGCAGGCGGCGTTCCATCACCTTGAGCATGGCGCTGCAGGATTTTTCTTCCGTCATCGCGTGGTAGACGAACAGCCGCGGCAGGTAAAAAATGCCGGCGAACCAGGCCACCATAAAGAAGATATGTAATGCCTTATAAATCAGTAAACTTGTCATTGTTTTTTCTCGTTTTAACTGGGCGTTTTTTTCAATCAGACCAGGCTGTTGCGCATGGTCAGTATGTGTCTTATCTGATCCCAGCGCAAGATCCCCATAATGTGCGCCCTGTCGAGCACGTCGTAGACGTACACGGCGCCGCTGCGTTTATCCTTGAGAATATCGAAGGCATCGGACAGGGTTGCCTGGCTGCTCACGCCCTCGAGGGGGATATAGCTGACCGGAATGGATTGCTCCGCCATCAGGCTGAGATCGTATTCCGCCAGGCGATAGCCGTTCTCGGCGTCGTAAATCAACAGCGGGGTCTGGCTGTCGAGGGCGTTCAGGGAGGTTTTGATCTGCTCTTTGTCGTCGGAATAAAGCAGCCGGAAGTTGGTTTCCATTTCGGCGGTGATGCCGACCTTTTGCAGCGCCTCGGTGGCCGGCGACACCTGATATGAAAGCCCCTGAAAATCCAGCTGTTGCAGGAAGATGGAGCGGTTGCCGAAAATCTGCAGTGCGGTGACATAGGCGGTGGCGATCACCAGCATGGCCGGTACGATAATGGTCGGGCTGGAGGTCAGTTCCATCACTGCGGTGAGTGCGGCGAGCGGCGCGTGCAGGGTTGCCGCCAAAAGACCCGCCATGCCGAGCACGCCGTAGGTGCCGGCGATATCCGCACCGGGCGTAATAAACTGGCCGATAAACGACATCAGGGTGCCCATCAGAACCCCGAGTCCTATCACCGGGCCTATCAAGCCGCCGGGAATACCCAGGCCGATGGCAAACAGGGTCATCAGCAGTTTGGCCAGCAGCAGTACGGTCAACAGTTTTACGTTGTCGGGCGAATCGACCACTTGGGTGATGACGCTAAGTCCTGAGCCCATGGCCTGTGGCACCAGGTAGGCGATGGCGCCCGCGATCGCACCGGCCAGCAGCAGACGAGGAAACATGCTGAGCGGTTTAAAGGTGCGGATGATCAGCATCAGGTTCTGGTTGAAGCTGAAGGCCACGGCGCCCAACGCGGCGCCGAACACCACCAGAAACGGGTAATGCCAGCCGCTCAGCGGAGTCACGGTAATGAGTGCCAGCTCCGAATGGTCGCCGAATACCAACTGGGTCGACAGGGCGCCGGTCACGGCGGCCAGCATGATGGGCACGAAGATATGGATCTTATATTCCCTGAGCACCACCTCCATGACGAA
>JBNKEN010000092.1:0-3055 GCA_050288805.1 Pseudoalteromonas sp. | reverse complement strand
GCTGGCGAACGCCCGGAGCCTGCGAAGGGCATTATGAGCGCGAAAAAAAAGAGTCCTGTGAACTCTTTTTAGCTGGCGAAAAATCCGTCAGGAACGGATTTTAACAAGCATTATGCTTGCCCTTCGGGTTGAAGACAGGATGTCTTCAATAACGCCCGGAGCCTGCGAAGGGCATTATGAGCGCGTAAAAAAGAGTCCTGTGAATTCTTTTTAGCTGGCGAACGCCATAAAAAAAGAGCCCGAGGGCTCTTTTTTGCGTTGGATAGCGCTACATAAATATCTCTTTTACTTCCTGCTGCATCGCCTGGTACGCCTCCTGGTTGAACAGGTCAAGCGACGGCAATATGCCCTTGTCGACATACAGCTTGAGTGCGGCCTGCTTGTCTGACACCTGAAGTATCCCCTCCAAAATAGCGCCGATGCGGATGAAATCCACGTAGCACACCTCGTCCGGACGATAATTCGGATTCGACCAGTTTTCTGCAACATCGATAAAGGCATCACTGAAGCCCCATGCGCGCATGATGGCGCCACCTATCTTGCCGCCCAGCTTCTGGATTGCATGGGCGAGAAAGCTCGGATTGGCGAACACCTCCTGATGCTTTTCCGCCTCGCTTAAGATGGGCAGTATGCCGATGTTGTAAACCAGCGCCGCCAGGGTGATGGTGTCCGTGTCCACTTCGGAATGTTTATGCTCTTCACGATAGAGTTTTACCAGCGCGATGGAATGACAGGCCACGGCAATGGTCTTTTTCCAGGCCTTGTCCATATAGCTCTTGATCAGTTTGTTGTGCGACACGAACAGTTGTTCCATGGCCATGGCAATGGCAATGTTTTTGATATGACGCAGGCCGATACGGGTCACGGCCTGATGCAGGGTATTCACCTTGACGGTGCGGCCAAGCAAGGCGCTGTTGGCCACCTTGATCATACGGGCGCTGAGCGCCGGATCATGGGCGATAACGTCCGCCATCTGAATAAGGTTTACATCGGGGCTGTCCGCGGCCTGACGCACCCTGACGGCCACCTCAGGTAAGGTGGGCAACACCAGGGTGTCATTGTTAATCCTGTCGATCAAAATAGTAAGTAAGGCGTTTTCTGTTGACATCTATCTGCCATCCTTATTGTTATATACCGCCAAAGGCAAGGTTAACTAGTTATATAGGTAAAGTTTAGAAAGCGTAACAAGAAAAGTATATTTTTTTAGAACTTTAGTTTTAACAGCACAAGAAATGGATGCGGCATTTGCCTGTTCGCCGTGAACTTGTTTTAATGCAGACCCTAACGATTAAAACAAGCGAAAGGTACAACAAGATGAAGTTTAAACTGAATAAACTGAACCTGGCGGTGGCGCTCTCCACTACCCTGATGCTCGCCGGTTGCGGTGGCGAAAGCGAAACGGCCGGCAAATCAACAGCGGCGGTTAAGGTTCAAGCACAGGGCCCGGTGCTGGTCAATGCACAACCCGAGCGCCTCGACATCTACACTCAGGTTGCGCTGAGCGCCGACCTTTCGCATCTTTCTGAAAAACAGCATCAGCTGCTCGGCAAACTCATCGATGCCGCCGAAATCATGGATCAGCTGTTCTGGAAACAGACCTTCGGTGAAGATCAGGCCGCCTTCCTGGCGAAAATCGCCGACCCTAAACTGCGCCACTTTGCCGCCATCAACTACGGCCCGTGGGATCGCCTGAACGGCGACAAGCCCTTCCTGTCCGGCTATGAAGAAAAGGCCCTGGGTGCCGAATTCTACCCGCACGACGTGACCAAGGAAGAAATCAACGGCGCCGACATCGACGACAAACGCGGCCTTTATTCCATCGTCAAACGAGATGAAAACGGCAAGCTTTACAGCCAGCCCTATTCCGTCGTCTATAAGGAAGAACTGACCCAGGCCGCAGCCCTGTTACGTGAAGCATCAGCACTTGCCGAAGACAAGGAATTCGGCGACTACCTGCGCCTTCGCGCCGACGCCCTGGTGAGCGACGACTACCAGGTGTCTGATTTTGCCTGGATGGACATGAAGCACAACCCCATCGATCTGGTCATCGGCCCTATCGAAACCTATGAAGACCAGCTGTTCGGTTACCGCGCCGCATTCGAAGCCTATGTGCTGGTTAAAGACATGGAGTGGAGCGAGAAGCTGGCGAAATACGCCGCCTTCCTGCCCGAACTGCAAAAAGATCTGCCCGTTCCTGCCGAATACAAGCAGGAAGTACCGGGTTCCGATGCCGACCTGAACGCCTACGACGTGATCTACTACGCCGGCCATTCCAACGCGGGCAGCAAAACCATCGCCATCAACCTGCCGAACGACGAAGAAGTACAGCTGAAAAAAGGCACCCGCCGCCTGCAGCTGAAAAACGCCATGCGCGCCAAGTTCGACAAGATCATGGTGCCCATCGCCGATCAGCTGATCGTGCCTGAGCAGCGCAAACACATCACCTTCAACGCGTTTTTCGCCAACACCATGTTCCACGAAGTAGCACACGGCCTCGGCATTAAAAACACCATCACGGGTAAGGGCACGGTACGCCAGTCGCTGCAGGAACACGCCAGCGCCCTGGAAGAAGGCAAGGCAGACATTCTCGGTCTCTACATGGTTGAGCAGCTGCTGGCCAAGGGTGCCATCACCGAGGGCGAAATCGCCGACTACTACACCACCTTTATGGCGGGTATCTTCCGTTCGGTACGCTTCGGCGCCAGCTCGGCCCACGGCAAGGCCAACATGATCCGCTTCAACTTCTTCAAGCAGGAAGGCGCGTTCTCGAAGAACGAGCAGGGACTGTATAAGGTTGATTACGACAAGATGGCCGCGGCGATGGAAAAACTCTCTCGCCTGATCCTGACCCTGCAGGGCGATGGCGACTACCAGAAGGTAGACCAGCTGGTTGCGACCATGGGTGATATCAAACCGGAACTGGCCGCCGATCTGGCAAAACTCGCGAGCGCCAATATTCCGGTCGACGTCGAATTCGTTCAAGGTAAAGACACCCTGGGCCTGAAATAAGGGTTCAACGTAAACGTTAAAAAAGCCGACCTGATGGTCGGCTTTT
>JBNKEN010000091.1:0-7919 GCA_050288805.1 Pseudoalteromonas sp. | reverse complement strand
GCAGCGAACACGTACTGCTGTGCGCGTTCATCATATTCGTAAAGATGCTGGAAATAACATTCCTCGAAGGGCTCTCTAGGCTGCTGCCAGATCAGGTAATAAACGGGAGGCAGGACGCTGCTGAGCACCCCTTCGGTATCTAGGCTGGTCCGGCATGCAGGCCAGCTTTCCAGCGCATCCAGGATAAAGGCACCGTTTTGTTCGACCAACCCCTTGAGCAAAAGGGGATACTGCTGTGGCCAAATCAGTACATTTTCCATTTAAACGTTATCTCTCCAGTGGTTACGTCACGTTGCCGCATTTTGCGCCCGCCATGGGCATTTCTAGCATCAGTCGGCTTACAATGCCCTTAACAGAACGACCGAGCGCAGGTATCAGAATTGGAAAAGTGGCATATTATATTAATTATCGTCTTAGTGTTAGCGGTTATTTGGAGCAATATTGCATTGCTGAAATACTCGGCAAAATTCGATATGAAAAAGTTCAACCAGGACCCGGTAGACAAGGCGAAAAAGTCACTGGCCGAGAAACAAAACAGCAACCCGACCGATGAACAAAATGACGATCACACCAACCAGTGAGCCATCAGGGCAATCACCGGCAAGGTCACCAGGGTGCGCATAATAAAAAGCACAAAAAGTTCGACGATATTGACCGGGATCTTGCTGCCAAGCAGCAAGGCGCCGACTTCCGACATATAAATCAGCTGGGTAACACTCATTGCCGCCACGATAAAGCGGGTGACGTCGCTTTCGATGCTTCCCGCCGCGAGGATCGACGGAATAAACATATCGGCAAAGCCGACGACTATGGTTTCCGCCGCCTTTGCCGCTTCAGGTATTTGCAGCAATTCCAGGAACGGAATAAAGGGTTTGCCCGCCCATTGGAATACCGGCGTGTATTCGGCGATGATGAGCGCAAAGGTGCCCACCGCCATCACCACGGGCAACACCGAAAACACCATGTCCAGGGCATTGGTCATTCCCTCACGCAGCGTGCCTTTCACACCGGGCGCATGCTGCGCCTTAGCAAGGGCCACATTAAGCGCATGGCGCAGCAGATGCTGACCGTCCGGCGCCGCTTCGCGTTTGGGATCCGGCGTTGAACCGTCGATAAAGAGATCCTTTTTCAGGCTCAAGGGCGGCAGCCTGGGTACTACCAGAGCGGCAACCACCCCGGCCGCACAAACCGTGAGGTAAAACTGTGCGAACATATGTTCAAGCCCCACCTGGCCAATCACCACCAGACAGAAGGTGATGGAGACCGCGGAGAAGGTGGTGCCGATGATCGCCGCCTCTCGTTGGGTATAGTATTTTTCTTCGTACTGGCGCGAGGTCATCAAGATCCCGACACTGCCGTCACCGAGCCAGGAGGCCGCACAATCGACGGCACTGCGCCCAGGCACGCCAAACAGCGGGCGCATGACCTTGGTCAAGAGGGTGCCGACCAGCTCCAGTAAACCGAAATTTAGCAACAAGGGGAGCAACAACCCCGCCAAAATAAAGACAGAAAACAGCACCGGCATCAGATCTTTCATCACCAAGGCGCCGGTGTTAGCTGAACGGATCGCCTCGGGACCGAGCTGAAAATAGGTCAGAATAATAAATACCATACCGGCGAGACGGATAGCCAACCACACCCAGCTGACGCTGAACAGATGGCGCACCAGCTTGTACTGCAACAAGGTTTGCGGCTGAAACAGCTTGATAACCAGACTGACAACGGCGGTAAAGCTGATGATCAGCATGATCATCAAGGTGGCAAAGGGGGCGACAAAGGCCTGTATCTGCTTGGCCATCACCGCAATCGGAATGGTCATCGCCTCGCCTACCGGAACGGGCGTCATAAAAAGAAACAGGCCAATCAGCGACGGTACAAAAAAAGTAAACAGCACCCGCCAGTGGTACGAAGGATTTGCGTGTACTTGGGCCATAAATTCACCCCATCAGAGTTTTCAAAAAGAAAAGAGCCTAGGCTCTTTTCCTTGTTGTTATTGTTATATTTTTCGCTTATTACAGCTTCAGGTTGCGCTGCTCCAGCACCGTCAGCAGTGCTTTTTGCAGTTCGCTCATGGCCTGCGGATCGATGGCATTGCCGGTCGGATCCATCCAGGTAATGCTGGTGCCGCCGTTTGCCGTGGTGCTTAGCATCAGTTGGTACTGACCCTCTGCCAGCGGCAGCGGTGTCACCTCATCGCCCCAGATGGCATCCCAAACGCTTGCTTCCGGTTTGCTGTAGTCGGCAATAACCCGGCCGGTCGCCGCATCGGCTTCCACCATGGTGAATGAAAGGCGTTCAAGCAAGGAGGTAAAACGGTCGAAAACAACCTGGTAGTTTTCCTTGGCGATCAGGGCGGCGTTCCCCTTGCTGTCGAAACCAAGCTCCAGCGCAATGTCACCCTGCTGCTTTTGCAGCTCGGCCAGCATGCGACGATAGTTATAGTCGAATTCGGCAACCACCTGATTCAGCATTCTGGTTTCTAGCTGCTGACGCAAAAGCGGCGTCAGTGTTTCTTTTTTGCCGTCAAATTCGATAAGTTCGGCACGCAG
The DNA here is from genome assembly GCA_050288805.1 of Pseudoalteromonas sp. Taxonomy (GTDB): domain Bacteria; phylum Pseudomonadota; class Gammaproteobacteria; order Enterobacterales; family Alteromonadaceae; genus Pseudoalteromonas. The sequence goes on along the minus strand of JBNKEN010000091.1, from coordinate 5,370 downwards.
CGCCGTGGTTCTGTGGTGACTTTTTTCTTCCAGTGTGAACTTAAAGCGCTGGCGAGATGCGGCCTCGCTGCTTTCCCAAAACCAGTCGGTTTCCGGCTTGATCAATTCCAGCCAGTCGGTTTCAAGCGTTCCTTCCAACTTATTGGCGGTACGTACCTTGGCCTGGTTATTTTCAAGAGCACCGTCGATGGCTTGCCAGACAAATTCGTCGAGATCTTGAATGCCGTCGTTTTTATCAAAATACACGCGGGCAGACTTATCGTCTTCATCAACCCAGCTGCCTTCGGCCACGGTCAAGACCTGTGAGGGCGGACGCAGATTAGGCACCTCTTCATTGTTATCGTACTGGGCAACGTCCATCTTGAATTCGGGATCCGCAGCGGGTTGTTCCAGATTGGCAGGTACCCGTACCTGCTCTGATGCGCGATAGTTACGCTCGTGGTGGGCATCGCTGGTAAAAAGGCCGCAGCCCGAAAGACTGACAGCGGCGCCGAGCAAAACCGCCTTGGGGATCCAATACTGCACTGATAATTCTCCTTAGCACACCCTTATTCTTATAACCTAGTGTTTGAGTGGGTGATGCCATTTTGGTTCAGTGTAAAGTTCTGAAATGACGAAAATAAACTTTACAAATTAGCCTTGTATGCCGAACTGTGGCGACAGCCCATGGCAGAAGGTTACGCGGATGCCTGCTATGGTACTTTTAGCCGCGAGCAAAAACAAGAATGGGTGAGATTTAAAATGAATTTGTGCTAAACTTCGCCGCCAATGTCGAATCCAGGTGTTAAAGCATGACTGCATTTGCAAACCATCAACTAGTACTGACCGCGATAGGCGAAGACAGGTCGGGGATCGTCAGCGAATTGACCCAACTGGTCAGCGACTGCCACTGTAATATCATCGACAGCCGGATTGCCATCTTGGGCAGCGAATTTACCTTTATCATGTTATTGTCCGGCGACATGTCGGCTATCAGCCGCGTCGAGCACAGCCTGCCGGTTAAGGGCATGGAACTCGGCCTTTTAACCATGATGAAGCGTACCGCAAGCCATGAACAAGGCGAATACAGCGCCGGCTACACCCTGACCTATGAAGGCATAGACACGCCAGGAACGCTCTCCAAGGTGACCCGTTACTTTGCCGACAGTCAAATCAACATCGCTTCCCTTAAGTCAGATACCTTCGATAAAGACGACCAACTTCACATGCGCTGCGAGATTGAGTTTAATATTCCCGTCGAGGTCGACGTGGACGAATTTAAGATCAAGTTTGAAGCCCTGTCTCATGACCTGAACCTGGACTACATCCTAAGAAGAATACGCTAAGGAGTCGCTATGAATACACTGTGCGCGGGCGCAAAGGCCCCCCTGTTTACCCTTGCAGATCAAGACGAAAATCAAATCGCATTGGCCGATTTGCTCAAGCAACATCAGGTGTTGGTGTACTTTTACCCTAAGGCGCTGACACCGGGCTGCACCGTTCAGGCCGAACAGCTGCGCGATCACAAAGATGCGTTAGCCAAATTCAATACGATTGCCGTGGGTATCAGCCCGGATCCGGCAAAAAAGCTGAAGAATTTCGAGAACAAAAAAGAGCTCAATTTCACCTTGCTGGCGGATGAAGATCACGCGGTCGCCGAGGCCTTCGGCGTCTGGGGTCTGAAAAAATTCATGGGCAAGGAATACGACGGCATTCACCGCATCAGCTTTTTGATCGGCCAGGACGGCACCGTTAAACAGGTGTTCGACAAGTTTAAAACCAAGGACCATCACCAGGTGGTGCTGGACTACCTGGCGCAAAACGCCTAATCGACATAGCTTGAATAAAAAACGCGGTTGCACCGAAAGGCCAACCGCGTTTTTTATTTAGACCCATCACCCGATTGAGGTTTAGCTAGCCTCGCTAAAAAGGCGCCGATTGGCGCCTTTCTTGTCACGTTTTAAAACCGATAGCTGAGTCCCAGTGACCACTCATTGATGGCTTCATCGAGTTGATAACGACGATAACGTACACCGGCGCCCCAGTTATCAGATAAGCTGTACTGGCCGCTTAGGCCCAGATACATATCCGTACCGTCAAAAGAACTTCTGAGCGTCGCTCCGGCTGTGCGACTTTCTATCTCGGCGTCCCAGGCATAGATACCGGCATCAAGCGATGCGGACCAAGCCCCGTTATGCCAGAACCTGAATGCGCCACCCAGGGTCACGCCTTGTGTCAGAAGCGGTGCAATGTCGCTAACCTGGGCGTGATACTGCGTCGGTGTCAAGGTATCCGCTTCAAGCACCGCAACACCTTCGCCCTGATCGACATAACCCAGTGTCAAGGCCAATGAGTCGCTCAAGTAACAGGCGCCATCAATGCTCCAACTCGTATCTTGGGCATCCTCACTCTGAATATCCGCGCTTGTGCCTCTGATATTCGTTTTAGCGATACCCGTCCATGCAGCGAGTTCGAACTCTGCCGCCGAGACACCGGCACTGAAAAGCGTAGCTGCCAATAATGCGAAATTCACTTTCATGCTTATGTTACTCCTTACTTACCCGTTGCCCGGCGGCGCAGGCCGCCCAGCAACAAGATACCCAGCGTCCACAGAGGCAAACTGCCGCCGGATGATTTGTTGGTTACTACGATGGTTTCGTAGGCTTTCACCGTCACACTAACGGTGGCTGAACTTTCGCCGCCCAAGCCATCACTGATCGTATAACTGATGCTATCGACTCCGTCGAAACCCGCAGCAGGCGTGTAGGTCAACGTGGAATCAGCGTTGATCACGACACTACCTTGCTCAGTGGTAGCAGTAACCACTGTAAGCACATTATCGACATCGGGATCGCTGTCGTTATTAAGCACAGCAATGGTAATACTGTGTCTGTCATCGGTTTCGGCAGTGTCATCAAGCGCCGTCGGTGCCTGATTAGGCAGCACGGTTACCGTCAACACACCGCTCGATGAACCACCCTGACCATCGGTCACCCCGTAAATAACCTGCGCTTCACCGTAGAACCCCGGCTGCGCCTGATAATACAGTTGGTTGTTAACAATACTCGCCTGTCCAAAATCGGCGCTAACGCTGGAAAGTCTCAGAGTGTCGCCGTCCGCATCATTGTCATTGTCCAACACATCAACCGTGACATCGGTATTCCAACTGATGGTCACGCTGTCTGCGCTAACTTCAGGGAAAGAATTGCCGGTAACAGGCACCGCAACGGCACTCGGATCGACAATCGTGCCGTTAACAAGACCGTCGTCGTCATTCGGACCACCGTCTTTGATGGTCAGCTGCACACACCAGTGGCCTTCACTTAAACCTTCACTGTAAACAACATCTCCAGGTGGGGGGCAATATCCCTTGTTGCCTGGTGCAGAGTGCAGTTGGTTATCTGCATCAAGTACAAAGTCGGCCCATACTCCGTTTCTATACTTTCGGTACACAGCTCCGGCCGGGATCGGCTGGTGCTGTGGTAGAATAAGCCGCAGATTTTGTCCCTTTTTAGGCAAGTCATAGGCGATAAAGTCGTAAATACTCGAGTGAGTCCGCGCGTTCGGATCGGCTGCCAGCTCCGTACTCTTCAACTGAGCGCCACCGGTTTGGTTGTTAGCAACATGGCTTCCCTTACGTAAACAAGCACCAGGCTGACCCTCTACGAGGAAGCTGAAGGCTTGATTAGCAACAGCGGGAACGATATTGCAATCGGCAATCGCATCGAGGTAATCGGGAATACCGTCACCGTCTTCATCTGCATAGCCTTCCTGGTTATCGGGTAACAAATCACCATCACTGTCTCCATTACCCAACGTCGCCAGGACTTCGCGCACTTCCAGATACAGGGTTTCACTTGTCGACAGCACGGGCACACCGTTGTCCTCAACCTTGAGACTTACCCGATAGATGCCCGGCACCAAGTTCGCAATACTGAGATTGACTTCACTGTCGCTCACCTGTTCAAGCACCATCCCCGCATCCTGACTCCAGCTATAGTTGTGGCTATCTGCAGGATTGGCGTCACTGACATTGGCACGAATAGTCACGATACCACCGTCTTTAACCGCGATAATGGTTTGCTTGCCGTCTTGACTCGCGTTCAGACTGACTTCTGGGGCTATGTTTTGTTCGGTAATAGTCATGGTATGACTGGACTTTGGTCCGACATTAAGGTTTTCGTCCAGGGTGATCACCAGAGTTTCATCCCCTTCAACCACACCGTCTTCGAACAAGTTAAACTCAATCACACCTTCTGTGCCCGAGTTAATCACCACTTCACCAGCGACCAGATCATGATCCGACGCATCCGAGGAGCCCGATACCGTATAAGGTACGCTAACCGGATAGAAAGGCGAAGTGCCATTGAGGTACACGCCAATGCGGCGACGTTGCCCTTCACTGGTTATGCTGTCTTTCGCTATAGAGATCAGCGGCTTCACATAGATATGTTGCTCGGTCGTCGTACTACGGCCTTGGGCATCGGTTGACTGCCAATATACCTTATGTGTGCCCGGTGCAAAGAATACAGGGTTATCCAATACCGTGACCGGCAGTTGTTCACCACTATAAGCCACAGCTGTTGCACTGCCCAGATCTACCTTGGTAAATAGACCCGTTGCATTCACCGTAACATCGCCTGGAACCGTCAGTACCGGAGCAAACTCAACACCGCTGTCCTGAATCACGACATTAACAGAAGCTTCATCAGAAAACCCTTTGCTGTCTTCAATACGATATTGAATTGACGCACTGCCCTTCAAGCCACTGGAAGCATTGAACGCTAGCTTTCCGTCAACCACGATAATGCTTCCCGTGGTTGTTTTGCCACTGACGATGGTCATGGTATCACCCTCATCGACGTCGCTATCGTTGGCAAGCACGTCTAAGATGTAGGTATCATCGGTTGATTGAGTAAATATAAAGTCGTCATCCAAGGCCACAGGCGCATCATTTACTGCGTTGACACTGATGGTAACGGTAGCGACCTCCGAGCTGAATTCGCCATCGCTCGCCTGATACGTAAAGCTGTCCTGGCCGTTGAAGTCTGGATTGGGCGTATACAGCCATAAATTACCCTGAGGGTTCAACTCGCCGTGTTGAACCTGCGTCAAAATAGTCACGATCAGGGTATCTCCATCGATATCGCTGACAGACAATTCAAATGACAGACTCGCATCTTCATTCAGATTGATACTACTGTCTTGTGCACTTGGCGCCTGATTATTAGTAATCACGGTTGAAGTAGGTGCCGAGGTCACGCTCTCCAAAGTCCCCTGACCATCGGTGTAACTGGCTGTCACCGTAATAGCAGCGCCCACATCGGCACCGACCATCAAATAACTGCTGCCGTTTGCTCCACTGATAGCCACGCCGTTACGGTTCCATTG